>QHVP01000429.1 GCA_003222295.1 Acidobacteriota bacterium
GTGTCCGACCTGCGCAAGGCCTGGAACGAGATGAAGGCGACGGGCGACGCGGAGTTCGCGACCGTCGAAGACGAGGATCAGAAGGTCCGCATCGCCCGCGCCGGGAACCTCATGCTCATTCACGTCGAGAAGCCGAATGGCACGGAGTCCGTCCGGGTCGAGGTGCCCATCGAGGTCGTGGACGCGCTCTTCTCCGGCCAGGGCGAGGAGCTCAACTTCCGCGCGGGGATCGCCGAGCTGCAGAAGCGCCGAGGCGACATCGTGCGCGTGCACGACGACCACTCCACCGTCCGCATCTGGATCGACGAGGGGAACTAGCCATGCTCAAGATGGTCCTGATCGGAGCCGTGGCCGTACCCGCCATCGCCGCCGGCTCGGTGGCGGCGACGGGAGTCGTGGTCGTGGACGTGAAGGAGGCCCGGGGAGGACATCACTTCGTGGTGCCCGTGCCCTTGGCCCTGGCCCAGGTCGCGGCCGCCTTCGTCCCCGAGAACAAGACGCGCCTGCACCTGGGGCGCGACGCCGAGAAGTACCTCCCCGTCGCTCGGCAGGTCCTCTCCGCGCTCGCGGAGGCCGAGGACGGCGAGCTGGTGCGCGTCGAGGAGCCCGGCCAGAAGGTCACCATCCGCAAGGAAGGCGACATGGTGCGCGTCTCCGTCGACGACGGCGACGAGCACGT
The DNA here is from genome assembly GCA_003222295.1 of Acidobacteriota bacterium. Classification (GTDB taxonomy): domain Bacteria; phylum Acidobacteriota; class Vicinamibacteria; order Fen-336; family Fen-336; genus AA29. The sequence continues at coordinate 680 of QHVP01000429.1, forward strand.
CAAGGTGCAGGTTCCGATCTCGCTCGCGCTGGCCGTGCTGCCGAGCTCGGGCACCCAGGTCTCCGCTTCACAGGCGGTGTTTGCCCTGCAGCACGCGCGGCTGACCGAGGTGGTCAACGTCCAGGGCAGGGATGGCGAGCAGGTGTCGGTCACGGTGTACTGACGCGACTGACGGGGCCGGACTTCCTCGCGCTCTGGTGATCTTGCCGGGGCGGTTGCCTCGCAAGGCAAACGACTGTACTCAGATCGCGTACGATGTCGTCCTCGTCAGTACGTCCCTCCAGGCCGTGCCTGCGCCGAAATCGCCCGCTGGGGCTATACAAGACACTCCTGATGGTCCCGGGAACTGTCGGCGCTGGCCCAGCGCCTCGTCGCGGCGAACCACCGTACGCAAATCACGTACAATGAAAGTCTGGCCGTCCTGGCAGGATGCGGAAGAACCCGCGATCGGGCCGACGCGAACCTTGGCGGAGCGAGCGCCGCCGTGCTGACGCGCGGCGCTGGCGACCTCAAGTGATCCTTACAACGGCCGCGCCGCAAGGTGGCCGGCCACCGAGGACGAGATGAACCATAAGCAGGCCGGGCTCCTGTTTCTGAGCCTTTGCAGCGCCGCACCCTTGCGTGCCGAGCAGACCCGGAGGCCAGCGACGGAGACGAAGCCCAACATCGTTCTCGTCCTCGCGGACAACGTGGGCTATGGGGAGTTGGGCGTCTACGGCGGCGGGATCCTGCGCGGGGCGCCCACGCCGCGTATCGACCGGCTGGCCGGCGAGGGCATGCGTCTGCTCAACTTCAACGTCGAGGCCCAGTGCACGCCCTCGCGCTCCGCGCTCATGACGGGCCGCTTCTCGATCCGCTCCGGGACCTACCAGGTCCCGAGAGGGGGAGCCCCGGAAGGGCTGACGCAGTGGGAGATCACCATCGCGGAGCTCTTGTCGGCGCGGGGCTATGCCACGGGCGCGTGGGGCAAGTGGCATCTCGGCAGCACCGAGGATCGCCTTCCGACGCATCAGGGCTTCGACGAGTGGTACGGGATCCCACGCTCCTATACCGAGGCCCTGTGGCCGGCCTTGAACGAGACCAACAGCGCCTGGCCATCGGTCGGCAGCAAGCAGGGCTGGAACGCGGACCTGGTTCCGCCTGAGCCCATCTACGAGGCACGCAAGGGAGAGAATGCCCGACCGGTCGCGCAGCTCGACCTGGAGCGACACCGGCGGATGGATGCGGAGATCACATCCCGCGCGGTGGGGTTCATCAAGCGACAGGCGAGCTCGGGCAAGCCCTTCTTCGCCTATGTGGCGCTGAGGCTCCTTCACCTGCCCACGGTGCCGAATCCAGAGTTCACCGGCAAGACGGGCAACGGGGACTGGGCGGACTGCCTCAGCGAGCTGGACCATCGGACCGGCCAGATCCTGGACGCGATTCGGGAAGCGGGAATCGAAGACAACACGCTCGTCATCTTTGCCAGCGACAACGGTCCGGAGGCGACCCACCCCTGGGAGGGCGACAGCGGACCCTGGCGCGGTACATACTTCACGGCCATGGAGGCCTCGCTGCGCGCGCCTTTCATGATCCGCTGGCCGGGCCGCGTCGTGGGCGGCGCCGAGATCCCGAAGGATCGGCCGATCGACGGCGTGGATCAGCTGGATTTCTTCCTGGGCAAGCAGGTCAACTCGAACCGCGAAGGGTTCCCCGCCTACGTGGCCGACCGGCTGTCCGCGGTCAAGTGGCGGAACTGGAAGATGCACCTGATCCAGCAGGATCACATGTACGACGCGCCGCAGAGGCTCCCGCTGCCGAGGATCATCAACCTCCTGACCGATCTGAAGGAGGAGCGCGACGTCCATCTGCAGAACAGCTGGGTCACCTACCCGATGATGAAGATCCTCCGTGAGTACGAGGCCAGCTTGGAGACATACCCCCCGATCAAGGTCGGTACGCCGGATCCCTACCTGCCGCCGACATCGGCCGCCGGCCGCGACCGCCGCCTGCGCCCGGAATGAGTCG
>QHVP01000436.1 GCA_003222295.1 Acidobacteriota bacterium
AGCTCGTACACCGTGGACGACCCGCGCAGCCGATAGGTGGCGAAGCTCTTCACGCCGTGGTCGCGCGGGAGACGGCCGGTGAAGATGCTGGTCCAGATCGGCGGCGCCTCCGTCGGGCGCAAGGTCGCCAGCGGCCCGTGCGCGCCGCGCCGCATCATCTGCCCGAAAACGGGAAGGCCGCCGCGCGCCACGCCCTCGCGGATCTGCCCGAGGCTCAGGCCGTCGATCCCGACCAGTATCACGCGCCGGGCGGGCGTGACCGTCTCCGTTGCGAAGGGAACGGGGGTGGGTCGCGCCACGGGACTCGGGCGCAGGGCCAGCGGCACCACGACCGCGGACGACGCGGCCAGCACGACCAGGGCGGCGGAGACTCCGCGTCCGCGCGAGGGGAACAGGACGGCATCGATCCCGACCGCCAGCAACACGAGGGCGGCCGCGGTCAACGCCACCGCCGATCCCGCCAGCGGCGAGAGCACCTCGACGGGCACGGAGTGGCGATAGCTTACGAGGCTGAGCCAGAAGAGAGCCGCGGCCGCGGATAGGGCGAGGAGGGCCGCCGTCGTCACGCCCGGCAGCGCCTCCAGCGGCGGACGCGCCGCGCGCGGCCAGCCCGGCAGAGCGCTGGACACCGCGACGACGAGCCAGAGCCCCGGCAGCGCGATCGCGGTCCAGGGCAGGAGGAGCGAGGTGAGCAGCGCCCGGGCGTCGCCGCGCAGCGTCACCTGCGGATTGAGGAACAGGGTGAGGAGGACGAGATCGGAGGCGAGCAGGAGGGCGGCCAGACCGGCCGCCGCCCCGGCGCGGAGAGCGGGCATCCGGGAGGAGTTTAACGGGCGTCGCGTTATCATCGCGAGCGGATGGTGGCCGAACGCACGAACCGTTTGGCGTTTTCCGCAGCGGAGCGTCTCCTCTCGGCGCGACGGGGTTCATCCGCGGCGCGCCGCTCGATGATGCCTGACGCGGAGCGAGGACGCCTTTGACGCCTATCAACAAAGACGCCGTGCTGGTCTCGCGCCAGCCGCTGGGCGGTCCCTACGTGCTCCTCACGCTGCGGCATGCGGAGGTGGCGCGGGCGTCACGCGCGGGCCAGTTCGTGATGATCAAGGCCGGCACCTCCGCCGAGCCGCCCCTGCGCCGGCCCTTCTCGATCCTCACCGTCGACCCCGCCGCGGAGACGTTCCGCCTGTTCCTGAAGACGATCGGCGCCGGCACGCGCGCCCTGGCCGCGCTCGCGCCGGGCGATCTCGCCCAGTGCCTGGGCCCCCTGGGGAAGCCCTTCACCGCGCCCCCGCCCGGCCGGGAGGCGCTGCTCGTCGCCGGCGGTTACGGCATCGCGCCGTTCCATCTCTTCTGCGAGGAGCTGCTCCGCGCGGGCGGCCGCGCGCGCGTGTTCTACGGCGGCCGGACGGCGGCCGACCTCCAGGTGCGCGAGCCGTTCGCGGCGATGGGAGTGCCCCTGGTGCCGACGACGGACGACGGGAGCCTTGGCCACCACGGGCGCGTCACGGAAGCGGTCGAGCAGTACCTGGACGCAAAGACGGGACCGGTCGCGCTGTACGCCTGCGGACCGGACGCCATGCTGCACGCGGTGGCGCGACTGGCCGCGCGGCGCTCCCTGCCCGCGCAGGTCAGCCTGGATCCCTGGATGGGCTGCGGGGTCGGCACCTGCCTCGGCTGCGTCGTCTGGACGCAGTCCGCGGCGGAGCCGCGAGCCCACTACCGCTGCGCGTGCACGGAGGGCCCGGTCTTCGACGCGCGCGAAGTGGTCTGGCCGGGCGAGGACGGCGCGCGATGACGGAAGCGATCGCGGCCGCGCCGCGCCTGGCCGTCGAGGTGGGCGGGCTGCGCCTCAAGAACCCGCTTATCGCCGCCTCCGGCACCTTCGGCTACGGCGTCGAGTACGCGGGCATCCTCGACCTCTCTTCGCTCGGCGGTCTCGTCTCCAAGGGCCTCTACCTCGCGCCCCGCGACGGCTGCGCCACTCCGCGCATCGTGGAGACACCGTCCGGGCTGCTCAACGCGATCGGGCTGCAGGGCGTCGGCGTGCGTGCCTTCGTGGAGAAGGTTCTGCCCGCGCTGAGCGCGTATGACACGGCCGTGCTGGTCAACGTCTGCGGCGACACCGTCGAGGAGTACGCCGAGGTGACGCGCATCGTCGACCAGGCGGAGGGCGTAGCCGGGGTCGAGATCAACATCTCCTGCCCCAACGTGAAGAAGGGCGGAATGGCCTTCGGCGGGGACCCCCGCATGACCTCCGAGGTCGTCTCCGCCGTTCGGAAGGCCACGCGCCTCCCCGTCATCCCGAAGCTCTCCCCCAACGTCGCCGACATCGCGGTCTTCGCCCGGGCCTCGGAGGAGGCGGGCGCGGACGCCGTCTCCTGCATCAACACCGTGCTCGGCCTCGTCGTCGACGTCGAGGCCCGCCGGCCGCGCCTCGCCTTCGGGACGGGCGGCCTCTCCGGGCCGGCCATCCGCCCCATCGCCGTGCGCATGGCCTGGCAGGCGGCGCGCGCGGTCAAGATCCCGGTCATCGGCATCGGCGGCATCGCGTGCGCCACGGACGCCCTCGAGTTCCTCATCGCGGGATGCCGGGCCGTGCAGATCGGCACCGCCAACTTCGTTGATCCCGGCGTGTACGACCGCGTGCGGGACGGCCTAGCCGACTACCTGCGCCGGCACGGCCTCGACGACATCAATCGCGTGGTGGGCACGCTCCGCTATCCCGGGCTGCCCGTCGCGGAGGAGCTGGGAGGATGACGACCCCGCGCGACCGCCTCATCGTCGCTCTCGACGTGCAGGATGCCACGACGGCGCGGGCGATGGTCGACCGGCTGGCCGGCCACGTCGGCATGTTCAAGGTCGGCACCCAGATCTTCACGGCCGCCGGCCCCGACTTCGTGCGCGAGGTGATCGCGCGGGGCGAGAAGGTCTTCCTCGACCTCAAGTTCCACGACATCCCGAACACGGTCGCGGGCGCCGTGAGCAGCGCCGGTCAGCTCGGCGTGTCGCTGGTGGACGTGCACGCGCTCGGCGGCAAGGACATGATGGAGGCCGCGGTGGGCGCCCTCCCCGCCACGGGCATCCGGCTCATCGCCATCACGATCCTGACCAGCCACGAGGAGGAAACGCTGGGAACCATCGGGGTGAGCGGATCCGTCGCCGATTCCGTGCGCCGTCTGGCCGTCCTCTCTCGGGAAGCGGGCGCGGACGGCGTGGTGGCCTCGCCCCAGGAGGTGGCCCTCGTCCGCGAAGCCTGCGGCCCGGACTTCCTGATCGTGACGCCGGGCATTCGCCCCGTGGGGTCCTCGCGCGGCGACCAGTCCCGCACCGCGACGCCGGCCGCCGCCGTGGCCGCGGGGGCGGACTACATCGTGGTGGGCCGGCCCATCCTGGAAGCGACCGACCCCGCGGCCGCAGCCGACGCCATCGTGCGCGAGCTCACCGGGCGATAGCGTCCCTTCGGACGTCCCCGTCCGCCGCCTCGCCTGGCATCCCGTTTGCTGATCAGGCCCCGAAGGGGTGCACCGTGCGATGGAGCGAAGGCCGAAGAAGCGACAACGTGATCGATGCCCGCGGGCGCGGGCTGCCCATCGTGGGCGGCGGCATCGGCATGGCCGTCCTCGCCCTCGTCGTGTACCTCATGGGTGGTGACCCCACCGCCATCCTCAACCGCGGTGGCCAAGGACAGCAGGTTCCCCGGGACGTGGGCGCGCCGGCGGGGGCACCCGGAGCCGCCGCCCAGGACCAGATGGCGCAGTTCGTGTCCGTCGTCCTCGCGGACACGGAGGACACCTGGAGCGCGATCTTCAAGCAGAAGTACGGGCGCGACTACGAGGACCCCCAGCTCGTGCTCTTCAGCGGGGCGGTGCGGTCCGCGTGCGGCCTCGCGCAGGCGGCGATGGGTCCTTTCTATTGTCCCAAGGACCATCGCGTCTACATCGATCTGTCCTTCTACCGCGAGCTGCGTGACCGGTTCGGCGCGCCCGGCGATTTCGCCCAGGCCTACGTGATCGCGCACGAGGTGGGCCATCACGTCCAGAACCTCGTCGGCATCTCCGACAAGGTCCGCGCCGCGCAGGAGCGCTCGGACAAGGCGGGGGCGAATGCGCTCTCCGTCGATCTCGAGCTGCAGGCGGACTGCTATGCCGGCGTCTGGGGCCATCACGCGCAACGCGCCCGCAACATCCTGGAGCCCGGCGACATCGACGAGGCCCTGAACGCGGCCAGCGCGATCGGCGACGACAAGATACAGAAGGCGACGCGCGGCTACGTCGTGCCCGAGTCCTTCACGCACGGCTCGTCGGCGCAGCGGCAGCAGTGGTTCCGCCGCGGGTTCGAGTCGGGCAACCTCGACGCCTGCGACACGTTCTCGCAAGCGAACACGAGAGCGGCGTATTAGTCCTCCAACAACCGTCACCGCGGAATCTTGATTCCAGGGCGCGCACGGAACAGGATCCGCGCCAATGCGCAATTCGCGGCCGGCCTGGACCTTGTTTGTCCTGTTCCTCCTGAACGCCCTCAACTTTTTCGACCGCAGCATCCTGGGCGCGATCGTCGAACCGCTGCGGCGCGAATGGTCCCTCAGCGACGCGCAAGTGGGATGGATCGGGACCGCCTTCACGCTCCTCTACGCCGTGGTCGGCCTCCCATTGGGCCGCCTGGCCGACAGCACGCGGCGTACATGGATCCTCGGCGGTGGCGCGGTGCTGTGGAGCGCGATGACCGCGGTGTCCGGCCTCGCCACGAGCTTCGCCGGATTGTTCGCGTCGCGGCTCGGAGTCGGAGTCGGAGAGGCCGTCTGCGCGCCGGCTGCCGCGTCCTTGATCGGCGATCTCTTCCCATCGGAAAGGCGCGGCCGCGCCACCGCCGTTTTCATGCTCGGACTCCCGATTGGCCTCGGCCTGAGCTACGCGGTGGGCGGCGCGGTCGCGCAGGCCTGGGGATGGCGGGCCGCGTTCTTCGTCGCCGGGCTACCCGGGCTCGCCGTAGCCGCCCTTTGCCTGGCGCTGCCGGAGCCGCCGCGCGGCGGGGCCGAGCCGCACCCGATCGGCGCCCGGCGAAGGACCGACTCCACGGTCGCCCTTCTCGCGCACACGCCCAGCCTCGCCTGGATCATCGTCTCCGGCGCCTTGCACAACTTCAACATGTACGCGCTGAGCACGTTCGTGCCCGCCCTGCTCACGCGGCATCATGGGTTGAGCGTGCGCGAAGCGGGCGTCCTCTCCGGCCTGGTCTTCGGCGTCTTTGGCGGCGTCGGCCTGATGGCCGGGGGATGGATCGGCGACCGCGCCGCCGCGCGAGCGGAGGGCGGACGCCTCCTCGTCTCCGCGGTGGCGCTCGCGCTCTCGGCGCCGCTGTTGGTGCTGTTCCTCGTCCAACCGCGAGGAGAGATCGGACCGGCCATCATGTTCGTCTGTCCCGCCCTGCTCCTCATGTACCTCTACTACGCGCCGGTGTACGCGACGATCCAGGACGTCGTGGAGCCGGCGCGGCGCGGCACCGCGATGGCCGTCTACTTCTGCGCGATGTACGTCATGGGCGCCTCGCTGGGACCGGTCGGAACGGGACTCCTCTCCGATCGGCTCGCCTCCCGCGCCGCGGCCGCCGCCGGCTCCCCCGCCGTCAGCGAGACCTTCCGCGCGCAGGGCCTGGACCAGGCCATGTACGTCGTCCCGGCGCTGAGCGTAATCCTGGCGGTGGTGTTGTTTACGGGGGCAGGGGCTTCCGTGCGCGACCGGCGCCGATTGACGTCCTGGATGCGGCAGGCGCCGGCCTCCTGACCGCCATGGCACTCCTGGTTCATTGACGGCCAAGACGGGGCGGTGATAGGCTTTTATCCTGAAAATGAAATCCATTTTCAAGTTCAGGATCGGACTCGCCGCGGTCATGGCCGCCGCCGTTTTAGGGGGCGCGTGCCACCGCGACCCCGGAGCGCTGGTGCCCGCGCCTCCGGACGGCGGCGACGCCCAGCGGCTGGTCACGATCCTCGACTACGTCAGCAGCGACTACGCGCGGGCGGTGCAGGGCCGGACGGTGGTCAGCGCCGATGAATACGACGAGCAGGTGAAGTTCGTCGCGGACGCGCACGCGCTGGTCGCGGCCCTCATTCCCTCCGCCCCGGGTACGAATGATCCGCTCGTGACGGCGGTGGGCCGGGTGGAGACGGCGGTGCGGGCCAAGGCGGAGCCCGTGGAAGTGGCGCGGGCCTGCCGCGATGCGAAGGCGGAAGCGGTGGCGCGCTTCCGCCTGCGCACGGTGCCTACGGAGACGCCCTCGCTCGAACGTGCGCGGACGCTCTACGCACAATCCTGCCTCCCCTGCCACGGCGCGGCGGGCGACGCGCGGACCGAGCAGGCGGCGCGGCTCGATCCCCGGCCGGCCAGCTTCCGCGAGCCGGCCCGCCTGGCCGCCCTCTCGCCCTACCGCGTCTACAACACGCTCACCTTCGGCGTGCCCGGCACGGCGATGGCGTCGTTCGAATCGCTGTCTCCGTCCGACCGTTGGGCGCTCGCCTTCTACGTCTTGCGGCTCGGCCACGAGGGCGAGCCCGCGCGCGGACCGGCCCGCCTGAGCCTCGCCGACCAGGCCGTGCGTACGGACCCCGAGATCGCCGACGCGCTGCGCGCATCGGGAGTGGAGGACCCTCAGCGCGCCCTCGTGCACCTGCGCACCGAGGCCGCCTTCCAGGAGCCTCCCGCGACCGTCGCCCTCGAGCGCACGCGCGACGGGCTGCGCGCCGCCCTCGTCTCCTTCGAGGAGGGCCGCGCCCACGAGGCGGACCGCCGGGTGATGGACGCCTACCTCGAGGGGTTCGAGCCGCTCGAGCCGCGGCTGCGCGCGCGCGACGCCGAGGCCACCGCGGCCGTGGAGGCTCTCTTCCGCGACCTGAGGGTGGCCCTGCAGCAGGGCGACAGCCACGCCGTACGCGCCACCGAACACGACCTCGAGCGCGTCCTCGACAGCCTGGCCCGGGGACACCGGCCCGCGGTGCCCATGCTGGCCGCCTTCCTCATCTACTTCCGCGAAGCCGTCGAGGCCGCCCTGCTCGTGGGCGCGCTCCTGGCCGGCGTGCGCCGGCTCGGGCGCGCGGACGCCGTCCGCTACGTGCACGCGGGCTGGCTGGCCGCGCTGCCCGCGGGCGTCCTGACCTGGTGGCTGTCCAGCCGCGTGCTGGCGGTGAGGGCCGCCGACCGCGAGCTCTCGGAAGCGGTGATCGCGCTGGTGGCCGCGGCCGTTCTCTTCTCGATGAGTTTCTGGATGATCTCCAAGGTCGAGTCGCGCCGCTGGACGGGATACCTGCGGAAGGGGCTGGAGGCGAGCCTCACGCGCCGCAACCTCGCCCTCCTCGCGGGCCTGTCGTTCCTGGCCGTGTATCGCGAGGCCGCGGAGACGGTGCTCTTCACCCAGGCCCTGCTCCTCGAGACCCCGGGCCGGCCGGGCGAGGTGTGGGGGGGCGCGGCGGCGGGGCTTCTCGCCGTGCTCATGCTGGCGACCCTGATGAACCGGACGGTCGTGCGCCTGCCGCTGGGCCCGTTCTTCGCGGTGTCCAGCGCCCTGATGTGCGCGCTGGCCATCTCGTTCGCGGGTGCGGGCAT
>QHVP01000437.1:0-8742 GCA_003222295.1 Acidobacteriota bacterium
CTGGGTCTCGATCAACCTCGAGACGGCCAAGAAGAAGGAGGCGGCGTCGAACTAGGAGGCAGGGAATAGCCCCCCGGCATGGGCCGTATCTCCGTCGCAAGGAGGACGGTCCATGCTTTCGCCTCTCGTCACTTCTCCCACCGCGGCGCGGCGCCGGCGAGCGGTCGGCGCGGCGGCTGTGCTCGCGGTGTGGCTGTTGGCCGCACCCGCCGCCCAAGCCGGCGTCTGGCAGGCGAGCGGTTCGCTGGTGGACCTCTCCGTCGAGGTGGAAGGCGCCGCCGCCCCGCTCTACCCGGCCCGCGACGGCTCCGGCCGGTACTATCTCGAGGCCCGGGCCGGATGCGCCTACGCCCTCCGCGTCACGAATCGCAGCCCCGAGCGCGTTGGCGTGGTGCTCGCCGTGGACGGGCTCAACGCGATCAGCGGCGAGCGGGAGCTGGGACCGTCGGATCGGGGGCGGCGAGGCCGGATGTACGTGATCGATCCCTGGGACGAAGTGCACGTGCGCGGCTGGCGCACGTCGCTCGAGGACGTGCATCGGTTCACCTTCGTGGACGAGCGCGGCTCCTACGCGGCCCGCAGCGGACGTGCGAACGGCAAGATGGGATGGATCCAGGCCTGGGTCTACCGCGAGCGCTTCGGTCCACGCGTGTCGCCGCCGTGGCCCGGACCCTGGGATCGCCCGACCGACCCGCCCGCGCAGTCCGAGGACAGGCCGCGGCGCGAAGGCGCCATGCCCGGGACCTCCGACAAGACGGAAGGCAAGTCGCCCGAGGGCGGCGGGGGCGCCTATCCCGGAACCGGGTGGGGCAGCACCGGCGCTGCAGGCGCTCGGCCTCCTGCCACCGCCGTGGGATCGCGACCGCCTACGCGAGCGCGAGCGCGGCGACGGCTTCGCGCGTCCGCCGGCCTGGTGAGACGGGAAGCCCGGCTCCAGGCGGGCTAGCGTTCGCCGGCGAGCAGGAGCCGCTCCGCCAGCTCCATCACGTCCACCGGCCAGTACGCCATCGGGCGCGGGTGACGCGCCACCGCGGCCACGGGATGACAGCTCAGGATCATCGAGCGCCACTGGGCGGGAACGCCCTCGCGCCCGTGGACCGCTCCCAGGAGCGCGCCCGCGATGGCCGCGTTGGTGTCGGTGTCGCCGCCGCGCCGGACCGTCCGCGCCACCCCGTCCTCGAGGGTGCGCGCGTGCCGCACCTCGTGGAACGCGTTCTGCAACGCGAGCAGGACCCAGCCGTGCGAGACATCGTCGCACTTCGGGGCCGCGTGCCGGGCGGCTTCCAGGGCCTCGCGCACGGGCGGCACTGCCGGGGCCTGCCGCGCCCAGCCCAGGGCCGCCTCGTACGCCGCTTCGCCACCGTCACCCCGGTCGATCGCGTGCGCGAGGGCCACGACGAACGCGGCCACGGAATCGCCGCAAACGGGATTGGGATGGGTCAGCGCGCTGTCGATGCGGGCGAGGTCGGCCGCTTCGGTCGCCGGCATGCGGTGCCCGAGGATGCCCAGCGGGCTCGCGCGCATCAGGGAGCCGTTGGCCTGGCTGCCGTCGTCGGGCCGGCCTTGCAGGGCGGCGGAAACGGTGTTCCCGACGTCGAAGGGTCCCGATGCCCGCCACCGCTGATACGCCTCGAACGCGCGGTCGGGATCGTAGCCATCGCCGTCCTCGATGGACCGCGCGAGGGCGAGGGCCATCTCGCTGTCGTCGGTCGGCTGGCCGGCGAGGAGGTCCCAATGGCCGCCGTCGACGAGCTGCGGCGGCCCGTCCGGGTAGGCGCGGCGCACCTCGTCCGCGGACTGGAACTCCACGAGCGCGCCCAGGCTGTCCCCGGCGACCTGACCCAGGAGACAGCCCTGCGCGCGGGCGAGGCGCGCGGCATCGGCGACCGCCTCCCCGCGCCGGAGCCTCGTCGGACGCTCCGGGCCCCAGGCGCCGGCGTGTACGTCCCACGGCCGCCCGGACAGCCGCGACGCAACGTCGGGACCGCCGGCCACCACGCGGCGGGAGCGGCTGTCGCCCGTCCGGTCGTACGCCACCGCGCGACCGGACTCGTCCAGGACGCGCCCGCCGGCCGCGCGCAGCAGCGCGTCGCCGGCCCCGTAGTCCCACGCGCACGGCGAGAAAAGCGAGCTGGCGGCGGCCGCCTCCCCGCTGGCGACCACGGCCAGACGATGCGCGACCGAGGGCAGGCTTCGGTAGCGTGCGGGCGCCGCGTTGCGCAGGTTGCCTTCCGGATCCAGGTCGCCCTTGCTGGAGACGAGGACGACGTCGGTGGATCGAAGCTGGTCGGTGAGGGCGCGATCGACGGGCCGGCCGTTGCGTCGCAACGGACCGGTGCCTTCCGCCCAGGTGAAGAGGTCACCGGCGTCGTCGGGATACGCGAACGCGAACACGACGCCCAGGACGGGCCGGCCTTCGTGCAGGAGGCCGATGGAGACCGCGCTGCCGCGGCGGCCGGCCAGGTAGTCGCGGGTGCCGTCGTTGGGATCGACGAGCCAGATCGGCTCGCCCGGCTCCCCGGGTTGCACGCCGGTCTCCTCGCCCCGATATCCCCATCGGGGGAACGCGGCGGTCAGCCGCGATCGGATCTCGCGCTCGGCCTCCGTGTCCGCGTCCGCCTTGTCGCCGCCACCGCGCGGACCGCCCGGGCGATGGAAGTCGGCGCGCAGCCGCGCTCCGGCCTGGAGCGCCGACTCCACCGCGACGGAAAGCGCGCGCTCGAGCATCCGTCGCATTGTAGTGGGCCTCGGTGCGGATGACGGCACGGTGGCGGGCTTCGTTGACGTGAAAGGAGCCCACGGGTACATTGCGGGAACCATGGCCCTCATCCAGTTCGTCGAGAACTACGACGACGTTTCGACCGCCCGCGGCTTCCAGTTCAAGTTCTACTGCGACAAGTGCCGCAACGGGTACCTCTCGGGCTTCCAGGCTTCGATCGTGGGCACGGCCGGGAGCCTCTTCCGCGCGGCCGGGGACATCTTCGGCGGCGTCTTCAGCCAGGCCGGCAACAGCGCCTACGAGATCCAGCGCGCCGTGGGCGGCAAGGCACACGACGCCGCCCTGGAGACGGCGGTCACCGACGTCAAGCCGCACTTCACGCAGTGCGTGCGCTGCGGCCACTGGGTCTGCAACACCGTCTGCTGGAACGCGGACCGGGGCCTGTGCTCCAACTGTGCACCCCAGACCGAGGAAGAGATCGCCGCTGCCCAGGCCCAGGCCCAGGTGGAGCAGATCCACTCCAAGGTGCGCGAGCGCGATCAGACGAAGGGTCTCGACCTCGACAATCCGATGGTCGCCCGATGCCCCAAGTGCAGCGCGCAGACCTCGGGCGGTAGATTCTGCCCGGAGTGCGGGGCGACGCTCCAGCCGCGCGACGCCTGCGGGCAGTGCGGGGCCAAGATGGCGGCAGGGGCGAAGTTCTGCCCCGAATGCGGCGCCAAGCGGGCCTGACCCGCCGGACCGCCGTCAGCAGGTGTCCGCGCGCGGCACGAAGACGTCGCAGGCCACGACGGGCTGGGCCGGGTAGCGCTGCAGGAGCGGGCAATAGATGAAGACGGACCCGCGGTCGCTCGTCACGAGGCGCGGCGGCGCCCCGCAGCGATGACACAGGCTCTCGGGGAACGGCGGGATCGGACCCGGGGTCACTAGGCGGGGCGGCGCGGCGGGATCAGCTCGGAGCGGCGGCGATCGCGCCGGCTCAGGATCTCCGACGCGCAGCGCAGCGAGCCCGCGTCTTCCTCCTGCAAGCCGTACGCGCGCCCGATCGCATCGACTTCGTTCTGGTCGGGGGTGGTCGCGCTCCCGCCCGGCGTCTCTTCGCCGGCGTACTCGTTGGCCAACACCCGGTCGTCGGGATCGCCGGCGCGGATGGTCTCGCCCTCGCGCGGGATCTCCGTGCGCTGGCGGTTGCGTCCCGCGCAGGGCACGACGCCGGTGCGCAGGGCTTCGGCGGTGACGGCGGTCGCGCAGGTCGGCGGAGGCCCAGCGGATTCGCCGACGGGGCGCAGGCGCGGCGCGCCGGGCCGGATGTCAAGCGACTTTCGCCTGGTCTTGGACACCACACCGTCTCCGGTTCGTACCCTGCGCCTCCGCGAAGCTGCGGTCAAGGTCTTTTTGGCGTCGTCGGGTGGCTTTACCGAAACGCGTCGGCGGAACGGGTCTTGCTCCAATGGGGGCAAGGTCGAAGACCGGGAGGGGATGTGAACGAACCTCGGCAGGATCGACAGCAGCCTCGGAAGCGCCAGCTCGCGTGGTGGTGGCTTATCGTTCCGGCGCTGCTCGTGGCCGGCCTGGCCGTCTTCCACTTTCATCGCCGAAACGTCGCGCCGGTGGCGGCGCCGGAATCCGCGGCGGCTCCCCCGCCGGCGGTGGTGCCTTCGGAGGTGGATCGCTGGCGGGAGGCCGCCCGGCTCGTCGAAGAGGATCGCGGCCAGCCCATCGGGCGCGCCGCGCCCGTCCAGGTTCCCGCCGAGCTGCGGCACTATCCGGACAAGAAGAGGTTCCTCGCGCTGCAGGTGGCGGGCTGGATGGAGCAGGACTATCCGATCCCGAAGGACGAGGCCGACCTCGCCCAGATGATCGAACGCGGCGAGATGGTGGAGGTGCCGGCCATCGGCAAGGACCACATCCTCTACGGCGTGGGCGCCAACGCCACCGGCGAGCCGCTCGCCCACTACGACCGTGCGACGGGCCGGGAGATTCCGTTGTATTCGCGGTACGACCTCTTCGAGGACGCGGCGGCGCAGTGGTCGGCGACGGCCGAAGCCCGGAAAGCGGACGCGGCGGCGGCGTCCGCCCAGGCCGCGAAGCTCCCGCGCGCGCAGGCGCGAAAGCGGCGCGCGCTCCTCGCCGAGGGTCGCCGCGCCCGCCAGGAGGCGGCCGCCCTCGAGAAGCAGCGCCGGGAGGCGGCCGCTTGGTACGACGACCCGGACCGGCGCCGCACGCTGGTGGCCGAGCGGCAGACCCTCGACGACCTCGCGCAGCGGCTCGGCAAGCGCAGATACGACCTGGACGACGCGCAGGACCGCCGCGCCTTCCGCGGGCGTCTGCTGAGCTTCCTCCGCCCGCCGGCACGGGACCGCCTGCTGGACCTTGCCGCGCGCTATCACGCGAGGTTCGCGCGTCCGTTGCCCGTCACTTCGCTCGTCCGCACGGAGCAGTACCAGCGCCAGCTCGGAGAGACCAACCCGAATGCGACGCGCATCTCGATCCCGCCGCACACGACGGGGCTGGCCTACGACGTCTACTACCACTACATGCCGGGACCCGAGCAGGACACGCTGATGGAGATGGTCGCGGAGGACGAGCGCGCGGGCCGCGTGGAGTCGCTGCGCGAGAATCGCGACCACATCCACATCTTCGCTTTCGCGGACGGCCGGCGGCCGCCGGAAACGCTGGTCGCGGAGGCGATGGGCGTCGTGCGCCGGCCGCGGACGGCGGCGGGGGCAGGGGCGAGCCAGACGGGCGGACCCCTGGCGCGCGCGGCCACCCGCGCCGGACCCACGAAGGTCTCGTCCGGCCGCGCGGCCTCTCGCCGGAAGTCGGCACCCGTGAGGCGGGCTCGTCAGCGCGCGCGCTCGAAATGACCGGCGGCCGCGCTCCTAGCGTCCGCGATGGTAGGCGTCGGTCATCACGAGCCCGGAGCCGATCTGCTCCGGCAGCCGCATGATCGTGCTGACGTCCACGACGTCCCGGATCCGGCCGTGCACCTTCACCCGCGCCCCGCGCCGCGGGACCCCATGATTGGAGATGACCCAGATCGTGCCCGTGCCGTCGTCGAGCTTGTAGGCGCCGTGCCCGAGGAAGGACATGCTTTCGACGACGTCGCCGTCGAGGCGGACGTCGCCGCGATGGGTGTACCGCTGCGGCTCCGCCAGGATTCGCGAGATGGTCGTCCGGGCGCAGCCCAGCGCCGACAGGCTCAGCGCACCGAGCAGGAGGAACAGTCCCGCGTGTCGTGTCCGTCTCGAGTTGGCCATGCTGATCTCCTCGGTTCCAGCGTAGCATCGCCCCGCCTCCCGGCGGGGAGCGGCGGTCACGTCGGCTCGCTGGCGCGGATCGTCTTCCCTTGACGCCGCAACGCCCTCTTCCTAACATCCTGCCCGAGATGCGGATCCGGCTCCGACTGAGAGGCGAGGTCGGAGACACCGTGCGCTCGTTCGTGCTTCCGCTCGGGGAGGCCAAGGTCGGTAGCGCCTCCACGAACGAGGTCGTCCTTCCCGTCATGGGCGTGTCCCGACATCACGCCAGCCTCCGTCCCGGTGACGGGACGGTCGAGGTCAGGGACCTCGAGAGCAAGAACGGCGTGTACGTCAATGGCGCGCGCGTCTCCTCGGCGACGCTGGCCCCGGGCGACGAGGTGCGCTTCGGCCCCGTCGCGTTGCGGCTGGAAACGGTGGACGAGCAGGTCGTCGCGCTGGCCGTGGTGCTGAGCCCGGACTCGGCGGCGCCGCCGTCCGCCGAAGATCCTTCCCGCGCGACGGCGACCTGGGCGGGAGGGGACGCGCCCGAATGGCTCCCCATCCTGGAGCAGGTCATACCCCTGCTGCGTTCGGGGGCCGCCGGTCTGGGCGGCGCCCACGCCCTCCTCGTCGAAGAGGCGGGCCTGCAGGGATGCGGCATGGTGGAGATCCGGGACGGCGCTCCCGTGATCGTGGGCGCCGCGGGATCGCTGGCCGGCCTGGACGAGGCGTGCGTGCGCGAGGCGGTCCGCGCGGCCGGCGCGCCCTCGCCGCTGTCGTCGGGCACCGTCTCCGGCGCGCCCGACCTGTTCTGGGCGGCGGTGGCCGGCGCGCCCGCGCGCATGCTCCTGGCCTGGAGGCGTGCCGGCACCCCGTCCGTCGAGCCGGCGCTGCGGATCCTCGTCCAGATCGCGGCCTGGGCGGACCGGGCGCCGGCGCGGACGGCCGCCGCCTCTCCGCCCCGACGGCCCCTGGTCTTCCCGGCTCGCCACGTCCGCGGCACCTCGAGCGGCATGGTCGAGCTGTACGGACGCATGGAGCCGATCGCGGACACCGACCTGCCCGTGCTCCTCATCGGGGAGACGGGTGTGGGCAAGGAGGATTTCGCGCGCGCTCTTCACCTGTCGGCCTCGCGCGCGAGCGGACCCTTCGTCGCCGTCAACTGCGCGGCCATCCCGGCCGAGCTGCTCGAGGCCGAGCTCTTCGGGGTCGGAAAGGGAGCGGCCACCGGCGTGGCGGCGAGGCCGGGACGGTTCCAGGTCGCCCACGGCGGGACCCTGTTCCTGGACGAGATCGGCGACATGAGCCTCGGGCTTCAGGCCAAGCTCCTGCGCGTCCTCGAGACGGGAGAGGTCGAGCCCCTGGCCGCGCCCGCCGTGCACGTGGATCTCAGAATCGTGTCCGCCACCAACGTGGACCTGGCTTCTCGCATCGACGATGCGCAGTTCCGCGCCGACCTGTTCTACCGGCTCTGCGGGGCCGTCCTGCGGATTCCTCCCCTGCGCGAGCGGCGTGGAGACATCCCGGGCCTCGTGGACGGACTCCTGCGGCCCCTGGCCGTGGCGTCCGGAAAGCCGATCCGCGGCGTCACCGCGAAGGCCCTGGCCGCGCTCGTCGATTACGACTGGCCGGGCAACGTACGCGAGCTGGGGCACGAGCTGCAACGCCTCCTCCATGGCTGCCTCCCCGGAGAGGCCATCGAGTACGGCATGCTGCGCGAGGAGATCCGCGCCCCCCGGCCCCGCCGCGAGGCGGCCGCGGCCGACTCGCTCGAGCTGCAGCGTCACGTCGACGCGCTCGAAGAGCGGCTCATCAAGGAAGCGCTTGCGCGCAGCGGGGGCAACCGCACGGAGGCGGCCCGGCTGCTGCGCGTCTCGCGCAACGGCCTGGCCCTCAAGATGACGCGCCTCGGCCTCGACGGCTGAGGGCGGCGCCCGCCCTCAGTGGCCGGCGCTGCTCCGGAGCCGCCTTTCCCCCGTCGTCCACCGCGAGGACGACCGGAGCAGCTCGTCGCGGACGTCGTCGACGGGGCGCCGGGCCGGTGGGGCGGCGACCAGGCCCAGGCGCGGCCAAAGCGCCTCGCGGATGCCGGGCGGGAGCACGTGGTCGAGGTACTCGAGAGCGGTGCCCCGCAGCGTGGGGTCGCGTCCCCGCAGCGCGCGCAGCGCGATCTCGATGGGCTCGCGCTCGAGGGCGAGCGAGAGGATGGCGAACACGTGCTCGAGGCGGCTGCCTCCGCCCGCACCCATCCCGTCGATCTCGCGGCGGGCCACCGCGAAGACCCTTCCCGCGGGAATCGACACCGCCGCGCGCTGGCTCAGCCGGACGAGCGCCTGCGCGCAGCGGTAGCGCTGGTCGAGGCGCTCGGATTCCAGCCCGGCCAGCAGGCCGTCGGCCGCGCGCTGCGTCGGCACCGACGCCAGCACGCGCGGGATTCTCCGCCGGATCACGGGATCGACGCGCTCGTCGAGCAGCGCATCCACGAGCTGGCCCGTGCACGCGGGCGCCGCGCGGCGCAGGGCGGGAATGACGTCGCCGAACACGTCGTCCCGCCGGAGCAGGGGCAGAGCCGCCGCCACCAGCGCCGGCTCGACGAGCCCCTGGGACAGGACACTGCGGATCCGGACGACGTCGCCGGACCGGAGGTCGGCGGCTCGGCGCACGGTCGCATCCGCATCTTCCGGCGAACCGGACGGCGCGGGGCTCGGAGCGGCCGCCGCCGTCCTGGGTGATCCCGCCGGCTCGGCCCGTGAGTAGGTCTCCATCGTCTGCCGCGTCGTC
>QHVP01000437.1:8990-11801 GCA_003222295.1 Acidobacteriota bacterium
GGTGGAATGGCGCAGCACGGCCTCCGCCGCCCGCAAGGCGACGATCGTCCCCATCCGCGGCGCGGCCACCACCGCTCCGGCCAGGACGGCCACGCCGAGGGGATGGGTGGCCAGCGTCCCCGCCAGGCCCAGGCGCGTCAGCGACGAGCGCACGAGCGCGGCCTGGACGAGGAGCGCCAGCAGGCCGCTCGCGGTGTGGAACGCCGCGAAGAATCCGACCAGAGCCTCTCCGTGCGCGAAACGGGCGACGGCGGCGGCGTTGAAGGCATAGTCCAGGAGGGCCTCGATGAACGCGCAGAGCGCGATGAGCGCGGCCAGCGAACGAAGATACGGGATTTGGGCGAAGAGGCGCCACCGAAGCGGCCCTCTGGCCTCGGGCAGCGGCGGTGGCGGCTCCGCGGCCGACCTCGCTGCCCCGAGACCCCGTATGGCGAGCGCACACAAGGCGAGGAGCGCGGCCAGGCCCAGAAGCAGGGTGGGGACCCGCACGAGCCCGGCCACGCGCCACGTGCGAGCCCCACCCAGTACGCCGCCCAGACTGGCCCCGGTCCCGATGGTGCCCATGGCGCGCCGCGCCGAGTGCGGATCGAACCTCTCGTTGAGGAGCGACCAGTAGGCCGACACGAGCGTGGCCCCGAAGGTCGCCACGTGCAGGTACAGCAGGGCCGCGGCCGCGCGCGGCGCGACGAAGCTGAGTCCCCACTCGCCGACCAGGAGAAAGGCGCTGCCCCAGAGAAGCGGCGGCAGCAGGCGCGCCGGCGGCCGTCGCGCCATCGTCCGGGAGAGAGCGGCTACCGCAACGAAGGACAAGCCCGCGCTCGCTCCCAGGGCCAGAGGCAGGGTGGTGACCGGGAACTGAGACAGGTAGAACGCGTCCCGGACCACCTTCGCCGCCACCTGCTGGGCGATGAGGAGTCCCGCACCGAGCGCAGCCGCCCGCACGGTGGCCGCGGGGCCCGGATCGCGCGGCAAGTCGGTCGTGGGGCCGGCTTCAAGTCTCATGCGACCTGCGGTTCGGCGGTATCATGGCGGCGCCCAGGAATGGGCGCCATCGTACGCCCGTCCCGGCCTGCCGCCATCTTCCGCATGGGCGGCGGAAAGCGCCAATCATGCCGCTGGCCGATCCCGAGTCCTTCGCCGGCACCGACCGGTTCCTCGTGCAGCGGCGGCTGGGCGCGGGCTCGTTCGGTGTCGTCTACGACGCCCTGGACCGCGAGCGCAACACCCGCGTCGCGCTCAAGACCTTGCGCGTGGGAACGGGCCGGACTCTCTATCGCTTCAAGCAGGAGTTCCGCGCCCTGGCCGACGTGTCGCATCCCAACCTCGTCAGCCTCTATGAGCTGCTGGCCGAAGGCGAGCAGTGGTTCTTCACCATGGAGCGGATCGACGGCGTGACCTTCCTGGAGCACGTCCGGGGCGGCGAGGCGGACGGTGCCTCCAGCGCGTTCTCCTCCCCGACCACGCCCGAGGTCGCCGCCTTCATGCGCGGGGAGTCCTCGTGGCGGAGGGCGTGTGCGCCCTCCACTCGGCGGGCAAGCTGCACCGTGACATCAAGCCCTCCAACGTGCTCGTCACCGCGGAAGGCCGCGTGGTGGTCTTGGACTTCGGGCTCATACGCGAGCTGGGCTCGGGTATCGCGCAGACCCTCGATGCCGTCGGCACGCCCGCCTACATGGCGCCGGAGCAGGCGGCCGAGTCGCCGCTCACCGAAGCGAGCGACTGGTACAGCGTCGGGGTGATGCTCTACGAGAGCCTCACCGGGGCCCTTCCCTTCTCGGGCACCGCGTTCGAGGTGCTCCGCCACAAACAGCTCGAGGACCCGGTCCCCCCGCGTACCTTGGTTCCGGACGTCCCCGAGGACCTGAGCGCGCTCTGTCTCGACCTCCTCCATCGCCGTCCGGCGCGACGTCCTTCCGGGGCCGAGGTCCTGCGCCGCCTTCGCTCGCTCGACGCCGCGCCCGCGGACGTCGTCCATCCCCCGCCGCTCCCTCCGCCTCCCAGCGCGGCTCCGTTCGTGGGGAGAGCGGAAGAGCTCGCGCGCCTGCGCGAGGCCTACGCCGTCCTCCGGTCCGGCCGCGCGATCACGGTGAGCGTGCACGGCGGCTCCGGCATGGGCAAGACCGCGCTCGTCCGACGCTTCCTGGACGAGCTGCGGCGCGAAAGTCCGGCCCCCGTGATCCTCTCCGGCCGGTGCTACGAGCGGGAGTCCGTGCCCTACAAGGCCTTCGACAGCGTCGTGGACGCCCTGAGCCAATACCTGCGGCGCCTTCCGCCGAGCGTCGTCCAGGGCCTGCTGCCCCACGACGTGCTCGCACTCGTGCGGCTCTTCCCCGTCCTGCGCCAGGTTCAGGGCGTCACCCGCGCGCGCCGCACCGTGCTCGACATCCCGGACTCCCAGGAGCGGCGGCGGCGGGCCTTCGCCGCCTTGCGCGAGCTCCTCGTCCGGCTGGCCGACCGGGCTCCGGTCGTCATCGTGATGGACGACCTGCAGTGGGGTGACGCGGACAGCTCGGCATTGCTCGAAGACCTGATGAAACCGCCCGATTCGCCCGCCCTGCTCCTCATCGGGTGCTATCGCACGGAGGAGGCGACCACGAGCCCACTGCTCGCCTTGCTGCTCCCCCTGCGCGAATCGCCTCCCGCGGCGGCGCTGGAGAAGATGGACCTGGCCGTAGGCGAGCTGGCCCTCGACGACGCACGCGCCCTGGCCAGCGCGCTGCTCGGTCGGGAGCCGGGGACGGAGGCGCGAGCCGAAGCCATCGCCCGCGAATCGCAGGGGAACCCGTTCCTCGTCGATGCGCTGTCGCGATT
>QHVP01000438.1 GCA_003222295.1 Acidobacteriota bacterium
ATAGAACGCGCAGGCGGCCGGGCCTAGATTACGGTCATGCTGATGATGCAGCCACCGGACGCGACGGAGCGGGTCGAGACGGTCGAAGACGGGGCGCGCTGGCGGGCGGTGACCGCGCGCGACCGGAGCTGGGACGGGCGCTTCGTCTTCGCCGTCCGCACGACGGGCGTCTACTGCTGTCCGTCATGCCCGGCGCGGCGGCCCCGGCGCCGGAACGTCTCGTTCTTCACCGGGCCGGGTGCGGCGGAGGCGGCCGGCTTCCGCGCCTGCCGCCGCTGCCGTCCGCGCGAGACCGGCGCCGCCGACGCTCGCTCCGCCGTGGTGACCGCAGCCTGCCGGCTGCTCGCGGAGGATCGCGATCAGCCCTGGCGCCTGGGCGCGCTGGCGAAGGAGGTCGGGGTGAGCCCGCGCCATCTGCTGCGCACGTTCAAGGACGCGCTCGGCGTCACCCCGCGGCAGTACGCGGACGCCCGCCGCATGGCCGCCTTCAAGGGAAGGCTGAGGGGAGGAGATTCCGTGACGGGAGCAATGTACGACGTCGGCTTCGGGTCGAGCAGCCGGCTCTACGAAGACGTGCAGGGCCGCCTGGGCATGACCCCCGCGACCTATCGCCGGGGCGGGCGCGGCATGTCGATCGGCTACACGGTGACGGACTCGCCGCTGGGACGGCTGCTGGTGGCGGCGACGGACCGGGGAGTGGCCGCGGTGAGCCTCGGAGATTCGGAGACGGCGCTGGAAGCCGGCCTGCGCAAGGAGTACCCGCAGGCCGAGATCCACCGCGACGATGCCGGCCTCCAGCGCTGGGTGGCCCTGGTCCTGGACGAGCTCGCGGGCGCGAAGCCGCGGCCCGACCTTCCCCTGGACGTCCAGGCGACGGCCTTCCAGCATCGCGTCTGGCAGGAGCTGCGCGCCATCCCGCGCGGCCAGACCCGGTCGTACGCGGAAGTGGCGCGCCGGCTCGGCCGTCCGCGGGCGGCGCGGGCGGTCGCACGAGCCTGCGCAAGCAACCGCGTGGCGCTGCTCGTCCCCTGTCATCGCGTAGTGGCCACGGGGGGTGGCCTTGGAGGATATCGGTGGGGGGCGCAGCGGAAACAGGCCCTTCTGGAGCGCGAACAGACGAAGGCCGTTCCCCGCAAGCGACGCGCAGGCCGTAGCGAGCCCTGATGACACACCGACCTGGCCACAGACCCCTTTATTGCTAACCAAGTAGATCGATTCCCCACGATTAGCCAAATAGAGGTTGTGGCCTGATCGGCTGTCGGCTTTTGCCGGCTTGGCCGGATCGGCTTGACACTCCGCGCGCCCCGATCGGACAATCCCGCTGCGTGATCACCGGCTTCAACACCGATGTCAAGTACCGCGGCGTGGTCTACCACGTCCAGACCGAAGACAAGGGAACTGCCAACCCCCTCATCGAGACCCTCATCTACAAGGGCGGCGAGATCCTCGGCTCGCGCCGACTGCCCTACGGCGAGCTGGTCAAGGACGGTGACGAAAGCGCCATCACCAAGCTGATGGAAGACCAGCACAAGGGGATCATCATGGAGGTCAAGCGGGGCCGCTACGACCCCGAAGGCGCGAGCACCGTCATGGAGGATCTCTCCCTCGACGAGCTCGTCCTGGCCTACCTCGCCGCCCGCGCCGCCGCCAAGTAGGCGCATGGCGGACGCCCCGGGGATCCACGTCTCGGTCAACGGGCAGCCCGTGTCCATGCCCACCGGCTCTACGCTGGCGGAGCTCCTCCGGCGGCTGGCCCTCGAAGGCAAGCCGGTCGCGGTCGAGCACAACCGGCGGGTCGTGCCGCGCGCCGAGCACGCCTCGGTGCGACTCAACCACGGCGACACGCTCGAGATCGTCACCTTCGTCGGCGGCGGCTGAGCTCGCCCCGGCCCGCTCGCGACGGGGTGCGCGGCAAGGGTGGTACGATCGAAATCATGAGCGATTCGTTGATCCTCGCGGGCCGCGAGTTCCGTTCCCGCCTCATCGTCGGGACCGGCAAGTACCCGACCCTCCAGGTCATGCGCGAGGCCCACGAGGCCTCCGGCGCCGACATGGTCACGGTCGCGGTGCGCCGCGTCGACCTCAAGGCGCGTGGTCCCGAGAACCTGCTCGACCACATCGACACCAAGCGCATCTTCATCCTGCCCAACACCGCGGGCTGCTACACCGCCGACGAGGCCGTGCGCACGGCCCGGCTGGGGCGCGAGGCGGGGCTGAGCCACTGGGTGAAGCTCGAAGTCATCGGCGACGAGAAGACGCTGTTCC
The DNA here is from genome assembly GCA_003222295.1 of Acidobacteriota bacterium. Lineage (GTDB taxonomy): Bacteria > Acidobacteriota > Vicinamibacteria > Fen-336 > Fen-336 > AA29. The sequence continues at coordinate 2,266 of QHVP01000438.1, forward strand.
CCGACACCGAGGGCCTGCTCGCGGCCACGCGCATCCTCGTGAAGGAAGGCTTCATCGTCCTCCCCTACACCTCCGACGACGTCGTGGTGGCCAGGAAGCTCGAGGAAGCGGGGGCGGCGGCGGTGATGCCCCTGGGCGCGCCCATCGGCAGCGGCCTCGGCATCCAGAACCGGATCAACATCCAGCTCGTGCGCGAGGCGGTGAAGGTGCCCGTGATCGTGGACGCGGGCGTCGGCACCGCCTCCGACGCGACGATCGCGATGGAGCTGGGCGTGGACGGCGTGCTCATGAACACCGCGATCGCGCTCGCCGCCCAGCCCGTGCGCATGGCCCACGCCATGCGGCTGGCCGTCGAGTCCGGGCGCGAGGCGTTCCTCTCCGGCCGCATGGCGCGGAAGATGTACGCGTCCGCGTCGTCGCCGATCGACGGGCTGATCGGAAGATAGAGGCTCCGCCGCTCGCCCCTGTTGCTCACGGGTGGGCGGAGCGCCGTGATTAAATCGGCCACGCCCATGGACGACCATCCCGATCTCGCCGCCCTGCGCGCGCGCCTCGACGAAGAGGAGCGCGCGTACGCGTCGCTCCTGGCCGCGCTCGACGCGCTGGCCGGGCTGCCCTTGCCGGCGCAGCGGCTGCCCGCGCTGCCCGGGCAGATGGAGCGACTCAACCAGCTCTGGTCCGCTCCCCCGCCGCCGGAAGGGGGCGGCGTGTTCGGCACCGCCCACCGCCGGCGCTGGAAGGAGTTCGCGCCCGTCTTCCAGCGCCAGACCGAGTTCAACTCCGCGCTCGTGCAGATCCTCAACGCCTACCTCGAGGAGACGGCCCGCCTTCACGCCCGGCTGGCGGAGATGACCTCGGCCCTCGTGCAGTACCTCCAGCACGTCCTCCCCGTGATGGACGCGCGCGATCGCGTCTCGTCCGCGCTGGCCACGACGCGCGCGGAGCTGATCCTCGAGGCCTTCGACCGGCGGCAGGAATCACTGGCCAGACGACTGGAGGGGCTGCTCGCGCTGCGCGACCGCGTGGAGGTCCTCTCGGAAGAGGTGAGCGCGATCCGCGGCGCGCTGGCCGCGGACGCGCCTCCGCCCGCGGCCGCGGCGGGCGCGGCCGCCCGTGCCGCCGAAGACGCGCACTACGTGGCCTTCGAGAACCGGTTCCGCGGCGAGCGCGCGGACTTGCGTGAGCGCCTGGGCGGGTACGTCGATGTGTTCGCCGGCCTCGCTCCCGTCGTCGATCTCGGCTGCGGGCGCGGCGAGTTCCTCGAGCTCCTGCGCGAGCGCGGGATCGAGGCGCGGGGCGTGGAGGGCAACGTCCAGGCAGTGGCGGTGTGCCGCGGGAATGGGCTCGACGTGGCCGAGGGCGATCTCGTGGACTTCCTGCGCGCGCAGCCGGCGGGATCTCTCGGCGGCGTGTTCGCGGCCCAGGTCGTCGAGCACCTGCCACCCGCGGTGCTGCAGGCCATGCTGGCGGAGGCGCATCGCGCGCTGCGGCCGGGGGGTCGGCTCGTACTGGAGACGGTGAACATCCGCTCGGTGGTCGGGTTCCTCGAGGTGTACCTGCGCGACCTGACCCACCGCACGCCCTTGCATCCGGACACGCTGAGCTTCCTGGCCGCCGCGCACGGATTCACGGACGTGCGCGTCGAGATGCGGTCGCCCGTCGACCCCGCGGCCCAGCTCCAGCCGGTGCCGCCGGACGGTCTGCCGCCCGGCGCGGCCGCGGTCCTCGACGAGAATGCGGCGCGTCTCAATGCGCTCCTCTACGGCCCGGAGGAGTACGTGCTGATCGCGCGGCGGTGAAGCGCCTCGCCTTCTTCTCGCCCGTTCCCCCCGCGGCCACGGGGGTGGCCGACTACGCTATCGACGTCCTGTCGTTGCTCGTGCCGCGGTACGCGGTCGACGTCTTCCACGATCAGGCCGCCCCCGAGCGTGATCGCCTCCCCGCGGGCGCGGGCGTGCACCACCACTCGGAGTTCGTGGCGCGGCAGGCCGCGCAGCCGTACGACCTGGCCGTTTACCAGATGGGGAACGGGCCGGCCCACGACTTCGTGTACGAGCCGCTCGTCCGCGTGCCCGGCCTTCTCGTCCTGCACGACCTCGTCCTGCACCACGCTCGCGGGCGGATGTTCCTGGACGCGCCGGAAGCCCGCGCCTACGCCCGCGAGCCCGGACGCGCGGACACGCGCGCGGCGGCGGCGGCGGTCCTGGGCCGCTACGCGGCCGAGGTCGCGTACTCCTACCCGGCGCAGGGGGGCCGTATCGTCGAAGCGCACCTCGGCACCGTAGGGGATCTCCTGCCCTACGCCTATCCGTTGTTCCGCCTGCCTGTCGAAGCGTCCCGCGCCGTGGCCGTGCACAACGAGTTCATGGCCCAGGCCGTCGTGGCGGAGGTGCCGGGATCGGACGTCGTCCGCATCCCCATGCCGATGCAACCGCTGCCCGTGGCGGGCGCAGCGGTCGAGGCGCTGCGCAAACGGTACGCCGTCGCGGCGGATGACTTCGTCGTGGGG
>QHVP01000439.1 GCA_003222295.1 Acidobacteriota bacterium
ACCTTCGGCGTCAGCTTCTGGCGCCCGATCCGCGTCTGCAGCACGGCGAAGGGCGGGACCCCGTCGCGATAGGCGAGCACCTCGCCGTCGAGGACCACGCCGTCCGGAAGGTGGGTCGCCGCCGCCTCCAGCTCCGGGAATCGGCCCGCCAGCAGCTCCTCACCCCGCGACCACAGGAATGCCGCGCCTTGCCGCCGGACGATCTGGGCGCGGATGCCGTCCCACTTCCACTCCGCCAGCCACTCTTCGCGCGGCCCCAGCGAGTCGGCCGCCTGCTCGAGGGGCGAGGCCAGGAAGAAGGGATACGGCCGCGAGACCGCCGGCTCCGACGGCGCCGCCGCCACGAGGCCGGAGAAGAACTCCCCGGTCGGCGGCCAGTCCCCCATCAGGCGATGGGCCATCGTGGCCGGCGGCACCCCCGCGACCACGGCGAGGGCGCGAATGACCAGGGTGGCGGAGGCGCCGACGCGGAGCTCGCCGGTGATGATCCGGTTGAGCACGAACGTCTGGGCCACGTCGAGCTCGCTCCAGTAGCGTCGCATGGCCTCTCGCTGCGACCCGCCGTCCATGTCCTTCAGCGGGATCACGCGCTCCGTGATCCATCGCGCGAGCGAAAGGTCCACCGGCGTCACCGCGTCTCCGGGATCGCTCAGCAGGGCCATCGCCTCCGCGAAATCTCCCACTTCGGCGTAGCAGTGCTCGAGGAGCCACTCCGGCCAGCCCGTGAGGTCGCGCGTGAGCTCCCACAGCACGCGGCTCGGGATGAGGCGCTTGATCTTGCGTCCGGTGAGGAAGTAGAGCGCCCAGGCCGCGTCTTCCGGGGGCGTGGCCGCGAAGTAGGCGGCCAGGGCGGCCACCTTCTTGTTGGTCGAGGTCGTGCGGTCGAGGGCGTCGTAGAGCGCGGCGAAAGCTCTCACGACTCGAGGTCGGCCTCGCCCCGGAAGGGCGTGGGCAGGGCGGCGGAGTCGTAGCCGCGCTCGCGCAAGTAGCGCGACAGCTCGTCCGCGTAGCCGTGGGTGACGAGCACGCGGCGGGCGCCCGTCTCTTCGATGGTGCGGAGGAGAGCCGGCCAGTCCGCGTGGTCGGAGAGCGCGAAGCCGCGGTCGAACCCCTTCCGCCGCCGCGTGCCGCGCACGCGCATCCAGCCCGATGCGAAGGCGGTCTCGTGCGGGCCGAAGCGGCGCATCCACGTGCTGCCGCTGGCGGCGGGCGGGGCCAGGACCAGCTCTCCGGCGAAGGACCGGCCGCGGGCGGTGTCGCTCACTTTCGACGTCGGCAGCAGGCGCACGCCCGCCTCGCGGTACAGCTCGACGAGGCCTTCCACCGCGCCGTGCACGAGGACGGCGCGTGCGGGATCGGTGAGGAGCGCGAGCTCGGCGAGGATGCGCGGCGCCTTGCCCATGGCGTAGGCGAAGAGGACGGAGGCCACTCCGGCCGCGCGGTTGCCGTCCCACCAGGCCAGGATCTCGGCCACCACCGCTTGAGGATCGCGCCAGCGGTAGAGGGGCAGGGCGAACGTCGCCTCCGTGATGAACACGTCACAGGGCACCACCTCGAAGGGGGCGCAGGTCGGATCGGGCGCGCGCTTGTAGTCTCCGGAGACGACCCAGACCTCGCCTCCCGCCTCCAGCCGGACCTGGGCCGCGCCCCGGACGTGGCCAGACGGGTGAAACGAGACGGTAACGTCGCCGAGGCGGAACCGCGCGCCGTAGGGCACGCCTTCCGCGGCGACTTCGGGACCCAGCCGCTTGCGCAGGAACGGAAGGGAGGGCGCGGCGCAGACGTAGCGGGCGGAGCCGGGGACGAGGTGATCGCCGTGCACGTGCGTCACCACCGCCGTCGCCGCGGCGCCCCAGGGGTCGACGTGGAAACCGCCGCGCGCGCACCCCAGTCCCTCCGGCGCCGGCTCGAGCAGGGGCGCGCTCACGACCGCGCTGGCCGCGACCATCGGCACCGGCAACATCGTGGGGGTGGCGACGGCGGTGGCGGCGGGCGGACCGGGCGCGGTGCTCTGGATGTGGCTCACCGGCGTGTTCGGCGTGGCCACCAAGTACGCGGAGGCCGTGCTCTCCGTGAAGTACCGGATCGTGACCGCGAACGGAACCATGGCCGGCGGTCCCATGTACGTGCTGGAGCGCGGGCTGCGCGCCCGCTGGCTGGGCGTGATCTTCGCCTTCCTGACCGCGGTGGCCGCC
>QHVP01000434.1 GCA_003222295.1 Acidobacteriota bacterium
ACCTTCCAGGACCTGCGCATCATCCAGACGAGCCTCGACGGGGTGGCCGCGAGCACCGCGCGCAAGCGCTTCCTTCCCGCGAAACTGAACCCGAAGCCGCAGCGGGACATGCCGATGGTCTACGGCGTGGCCGCCAGCTACGCGGACATCGCCGGCCTGCGCCTGGCCCAGGGCCGCTTCTTCACGGAGGAGGAGAACGAGCAGGCGGCGCCGGTGTGCGTGCTGGGCGAGGGCGCCAAGGCCAACCTGTTCGGGCCCCGGGACGTGGTCGGCGAGTACGTCAAGATCAACGAGCAGTGGCTGCGCATCATCGGGGTGGCCAGTCCCCAGCTCAGCCTCGACTCCGGAGTGGCCGGCCTGCCCGCGCAGGACGCCAACAACCTCATCTACGCACCCATCCAGTCCGTCATCTTCCGGCTCGAGGAGACCATGAGCCGGATCAAGGACGACGTCGACGGGCTCTACCTCCAGCTCCGGCCGGAGGTGGACAGCCTGAGCGCGGCCGAAGTCGTACGCGGGGTCCTCGACATGACCCACCGCAAGGCCGGCGACTTCAGCGTCATCGTGCCCGCCGAGCTCCTGGCCCAGGAGCAGAAGACGCGCCGCGTCTTCGGGGTGGTGATGGTGGCCCTGGCCTCCATCTCCCTTCTCGTGGGCGGGATCGGCATCATGAACATCATGCTGGCCAGCATCCTCGAGCGCACGCGGGAGATCGGCATCCGGCGCGCCCTGGGCGCGCGGCAGAAGGACATCGTGCGCCAGTTCCTCACGGAAGCGGTGCTCATCTCCTTCGTCGGCGGCTTCATCGGGATCCTCTTCGGCACCGGGATATCGCGGGTGATCGCCTGGCTGGCGGGCTGGTCGACCATCGTGACCTTGACCTCGATCGTCCTGGCCTTCGCGGTCTCGGTCTCGGTGGGCCTCGTCTTCGGCATCTTCCCGGCCACCAAGGCCGCCCGCCTCGATCCGGTGGAAGCCATCCGCTACGAGTGAGCAGCACTGCGGCCACCAGCGGGCTGGTTGGCTGCGGAAAGGGGACCGGGCATGAGCCACGCTGGGCGGCGCCTCTTGTTGACGATCGCGTGCCTGGCCGGCGGCGGCCTGGCCTTCCCGCAGTCCGTGACGCGCGACCTGCGGGCGCCGGAAGGGCTCGAGGAGCGGGTGGTGGAGGGGAAACTCCGCCTCGGCGTCGCCGACGCCATCCAGCTCGTGCTGCTCAACAGCACCGACGTCCGCCTGAGCTACCTCGACTTCGACGACGCCCGTTACGCCAGCCTGGGCGCGCGCCAGGTCTTCGACCCGCTCTTCGTGACCGCCTTCAACACCCAGCGCGGCATCTCGCCCACGACCTCGACGCTCCAGGGCGCGGAGACCCTAGACGCGGTGGGCCAGGACGGCCGAGCGACGATCGCGCAGCGGGTTCCCTTCCTGGGCACGCGCTACGACTTCACCTTCTCCGGCTCCCGGGCGGACACCAACAGCCGCTTCTCGACGTTCAACCCCGCCTACAACTCCGATCTCACCCTGCGCCTCACCCAGCCGCTGTTTGGCCACCAAAGCTCGTTCGCCACGCGTGCCGTCGTCCTCCTCGCCGAGCACACGGTCCGGGAGTCGCGGGCCACGCTCGAGGAGCGCCTGACCCGCGCCATCGTGGGGTCGGTGAACGCCTACTGGGACGCCGTGCAGGCGAGGGAGAGCCTGGCCGTCGCCCGCAACTCGCTGGAGCTGGCCGAGGCCACCTACGAGCGGGACAAGCGCGGGCTGGAGCTGGGAGCCCTTCCGCCCCTCGACATCCATCGTTCGGAGTCGACGGTGGCCACGCGACGGCTGGAGGTGATCCAGTCCGAGTACGCGCGGAAGCGATCCGAGGACCGGCTGCGCCGGCTCATCGGCGCCGACCTCGATCCCCAGGTGGCCGGCCTGGGGCTCGATCTGACCGAGCAGGCCGTCCCCTCCGGGGAGCTCCTGGCCATCGATCGCGCGTCCGCCCTCGACCAGGCGCGCTCCCGGCGCCCCGAGATCGAAGGGCTGCGGCATCGGCTGGCGGCCACGGAGACGGGCCTCCGGGTCGCGCGCGGCAACATGCGGCCGGACGTCAGCGTGTCCGCGTTCTACTCGACGAGCGGCCGGGGCGGCAACGCCCTCGACCCGACCTCCGACCCGCCGACGATCCTGTCTCGGGGCGGCTTCGGCCAGTCCCTCGATCAGCTCCGGAGCCTCGATTTCGAGAGGTACGGCTTGAGCGTGGCCGTGACCCTGCCCCTGCGCAACCGTGGCGCCGAGGCGGATCTGGGACAGGCCCGGGTCGACCGCGAGCGCGCTCTCTACCTCATGCGGGAACAGGAGCAGGCGGTGGCCCTCGACGTGCAGAGCGCGGTCGACGATCTCGAGAAGGCCAAGCAGTCGCTGTCCGTGAGCCGGCTCGCGCGTGACCTGGCCCAGAAGACGCTCGAGGCCGAGCAACGGAAGCGGGAGCTCGGCGAGAACACGCTCTTCTTCGTCCTGGAGGCCCAGGCCGGCCTGGCCAGCGCGGAGCTGAGCTACCTGCGCGCGGCGGTCGAGTATCAGCAGGCCGTGACCGGGGTCGCCCGCGCCACGGGCACGCTCCTCGAGCGCCACCACGTGCACATCGAGGAGGCGGGGAAATGATCAGGGCGGCGGGATCGTGACGTCGATCGTGGTGACGGGACCGAAGGAGGACAGGGGCCGATCGAAGTCCGCCGCCTTCCCGACCACCAGGACGGCCAGCTTCCCCTTGTCGACGTACTTCTGGGCCGCGCGCGCCACGTCCGCGGCGGTGACCTTCTCGATCGCCGCCGGGTACCGCTCGAGGAAGTCGAGCGGATAGCCGTAGAACTCGTACGTCATCTTCTCGAAGAGGACCTTCGCCCGCGAATCGACGCGGAAGATGAAGGAGTTGAGCAGCGATTCCCGGGCCCGCTGCAGCTCCTCGGACGTGGGCGGCACCTTCTTGAGGTTGTCGATCTCCTCGTAGAGCGCGTCGATGGCGGCGGCGGTGGTGCCGCTCTTCGTCGAGGTGAAGACCGAGAATAGCCCGGGGTGATCGTGGGCGGTGCCGACGCTCCCGCTCACGGCGTAGGCGAGGCCCTTCTTCGAGCGCACGTTCGTGAAGAGGCGGGCGGCGAAGCTGCCGCCGAACACCTCGTTCATCACCGTGATGGCGTAGTAATCGGGGTTGTCGACCGTGGTGCCGAGGTGGACCATGCGGATGCTGGACTGGTTCACGTCGTCCTTGGCGATGAAGTAGTAGCCGGGCGCGGTCGCGGGCGTCCCCGCCTCCGGCACTTTCGCCGCGGCCGGTCCCCGGGGCCAGGAGGCGAAGGCCTTGCGCAGGGTCGTCTCCATCGTCTTGCTGTCGAAATCACCCACCAGGCCGAGGATCATGTTGCCGGGGTGGACGTATCTCCGGTGCCAGGCCAGAAGGTCCTCCCGGGTCACGGCGTCGATGGTGGCGTACTCGGGGTGCCGCGCATACGGTGAAGCGGCCCCGTAGCCGAGCTTGGCCGACTCGCGGAACAGGATGCCTTGGGGGTTGTCGTTGCGGCGGGCGATGCCCGTGTGGAGCTGCCTCTGCGCCAGCTCGATCTTGTCCGGGCGGAACTCCGGCTCACGCAGCAGCTCCAGGAAGACGTCGAAGGCGTCGGCGAAGTTCTCTTTCAGGCAGTTGAGGCTGACCGTCGTGGAGTCGAGGCCTCCGCCGGTCTCGACGTGGGCGGCGCGGGCCTCGAGGTAGTCGTCGAGCTCGTCGCCCGTGCGCTTCCGGGTCCCGCCCGTGCGCCAGGCCTGGCCATAGACGCTGACCAGGCCCACCTTGACCGCATCCTCTTCGCGAGAGCCGCCGCGGATGCGCAGCGTGGCCTGGACGAGCGGCAGCTCGCGATCCTCCTGCAGGAAGATCACCATGCCGTTGCCCAGCGCGATCCTCCGCGGCGACACGGGCTGGAACGCGCGCAGGGGCGGCTTGGCGATCTGCTTCCAATCCGTGGGCACGGGCTGGCCGAAGGCCGCCCAGGGCGTGGCCAGCAGGAGGAGCGCGGCAACGACCGGCCGCGGCGTGGCCATCACTTTCCTCCCGGTCCCGGGGCGCCGGCCAGTCGTGTGGACTCGAGGATGCCGACGGTGCGGTTCTCCGCCACGAAGGTCTTCTCGGCGATGCGCCGGATGTCCGCCTTCGAGACCTTCTCGATGCGCTCCACGCTCCGGAACAGCTCGCGCCAGTCGCCGTAGCGGGCCTGGTTCGTCCCGAGCTGGAAGGCCAGCCCGCCGTTGTTGCCGAGGCGCCGGATGAGGTTGGCCTTGACGCGGGTCTTGACCATGCGCAGCTCCTCGTCCGTCACGTCCTCGCTCTTGATGCGCTCGACCTCCGCGCGGATCGCGTCCCGCAGCTGGTCGGGGGTGTGGCCGGGGGTGGAGACGGCGAAGAAGGCGAAGAGGTGGGGGTACTTGTCTCCGGGCAGGCCGCTGAAGCCCGAGGCCCCGGCCGCGATCTTCTTGTCGCGGACCAGGGAGCGGTAGAGCCGCGAGGTCCGGCCGCTCGACATCAGGTCGCCGATGACGTCGTAGACCGCGTCGTCGGGATCCCGCGAGTCCGGCCGATGGTAGCCCTCGATGTAGTACGGCTGGGCCGTCTCGCGGAGGATCACCTGGCGCTCGGCGCGCTGGGCGGGCTCGATGGTGCGCAGCGGCTCCGGCTTGGGGACGGCGGGCAGCCGGCCGAAGTACCGCTCGACGAGCGGGACCGCTTCCGAAGCGCGCACGTCGCCGACGATCGTGACCACCATGTTGGCGGGCACGTAGTAACGGCGATAGAACTCGAGGGCGTCCGTGGCCGAGAAGGACAGGAGGTCGGAGGGCCACCCGACGACGGGCTGGCCGTAGGGATGGGCGGTGAAGGCGGTGGCCAGGAACTGCTCGAGGAGCCGCCCGACGGGCTGGCTGTCCGTGCGCAGCCGCCGCTCCTCGTGAACCACGTCGCGCTCCTTGTAGAACTCGCGCATGACCGGCTTGAGGAAGCGCTCCGACTCGAGGTAGGCCCAGAGCTCGAGACGGTTCGAGGGCAGCGAATAGAAGTAGCCGGTCTCGTCGCTGCTCGTGAACGCGTTGAGCCCCACGCCGCCTTCCCGCTCGACGATCTCGCCGAAGGCGTTGGACACGACGTACTTGTTCGCCTCGGCCAGGGCGCCCTTCCAGGCCGCTTCCGCCTCCGCGGCCTTCTTCTCGTCTCGGCCCACGCGGCGGCGCCGCTCCGCCTCGAAGGCGGCGTAGGTCCGCTCGACGTTCTCCAGGGCGGCCTTCTCCGCCGCGTAGTCCGTGGTGCCGATGGAGTCGGTGCCCTTGAAGGCCATGTGCTCGAACATGTGGGCGAGCCCCGTGATGCCCGGGACCTCGCGATCGGCCCCCACGTCCACGTGGGTGAAGAACGAGAAGACGGGCACCTCGCTGCGCTCGCAGACGACCAGGGTGAGGCCGTTGGCCAGGGTCTTGACCGTGACCCGCTTCTCGAACGAACCCAGGTCCTGCCCCGGCGCCCGCGCGCCCGTCGCCAGGACCAGGAGACCGGCCAGCAGCGCGCCTCGGATCATCGCGTTCCTCCGTCGTCCCTCATCCTAGACGACGCGTTGCAGGCCGGGGCGCGGGCGGACCAGAATACCGGCCTTGATCCGCTCCGGCGCCGACCGGCATCCGCCCGTCGTCCAGATCTCCCTGGACCTCACCGATCTCGATGAGGCCCTGGAGACGGCGCGCATTGCCGTCGAGGCGGGAGTGGATTGGCTGGAAGCGGGAACGCCGCTGCTGCTCGCGGAAGGGCTCCGCGGCGTGAAGGCGTTGCGCGCGGCCTTCCCGCGCCACCCCATCGTGGCCGACCTCAAGACCATGGACGGCGGCTACCTCGAAGCCGAGATGATGGCGCGCGCGGGAGCCACCCATGTCGTGGTCATGGGCCGCGCCCATGTCGAGACCATCAAGGCCGTGGTCAAGGCCGGCCGCGACCACGGCGTCAAGGTCATGGGTGACAACCTGGCCTGCGACGACAAGGCGGGAGCGAGCCGGATGATGGAGGACCTCGGCGTCGACTACATCGTCCACCACACGGGGTTCGACGAGAGGAACGGCGCCGCCGCCGCCGGCCTTCCGCGAATGAGCCCGCTCGACGAGCTCGACGCGGTGGTGCAGGCGGTCCGGGTCCCCGTGCAGGCGGTCGGCGGTCTGTCCCTCGAGGAAGCGATCGAGATGCCCCGGCGTGGCGCGCCCCTGGTCGTCCTCGGCGCTCCCCTCACCATTGCCGCCGACTCCTTCCATGTCGCCGCCGGGGACCTGAAGGGGCTGCTCACCGAGATCACACGGAGAATCCGCGCATGACCGAGGTGATGACCGGTCTCGTCCAGTACGCCCTGCAGCCGCAGGCGGTGGAGCTGCGCGAGCTGCCCGTCCCGGAGCTGGACGACGAGGACGTGCTGCTGCGCGTGGGGGCCGTGAGCGTGTGCGGCAGCGACGTGCATCAGTATCACAACCAGCAGAGCTGGCCGGTCAACGTGCCCGTCGTGCTCGGCCACGAGTTCGGGGGCGTGGTGGCGCGGGTCGGCACGCGCGTGCGCGGCTTCAAGGAAGGCGACCGCGTGGTCTCCGAGACGGCGGCGTCGATCTGCGGTCAGTGCCTGTATTGCCGCGCGGGCGAGTACAACCTCTGCCCCCGCCGCTCGGGGTTCGGGTACGGCACGCACGGGGCCATGGCGGAGTTCGTGCGCGTGCCCGAGCGCTGCCTGCACCACATCCCCGATTCGCTGCCTTTCGAGCGCGCCGCCCTCACCGAGCCCTGCTGTGTGGCCTACAACGCCGTCGCGGTGAAGAGCCGCGTGCGTCCGGGCGACCTCGTGGCCGTGCTCGGGCCCGGTCCCATCGGGCTCCTCGCGGCGGAGATGGCGCGGATCTCCGGCGCGGGGACGGTCATCGTCGGCGGCATGCCCGCGGACGCCTCCCGCCTGGCCGCGGCGCGCGCCCTGGGGGTGACGCACGCGGTCGACGGCGAGAAGACCGATCTCGTCGCGCTGGTGCGGGGTCTCGGCGACGGCCTGGGAGCTGATCTCGTGGTGGACGCCACCGGCACCTCCATCGCGCTCAAGCAGGCCCTGGACCTCGTGCGGCCGGGCGGGCAGGTCACCAAGGTGGGCTGGGGGCCGCAGCCCCTGGGCTTCTCGCTCGATCCGCTGGTCCAGAAGGCCGTCACCCTGCAGGGCAGCTTCAGCCATACCTTCCGGAACTGGGAGCAGGTGGTGAAGCTGCTGGCCGCCGGCCAGATCAACCTCGTGCCCATCGTCAGCCGCGTGTCGGCGCTGGACGGCTGGCGCGACTCCTTCGAGGGGATGCACACGGGGCGCTACGTCAAGGCGGTCCTCCAGCCGTGAGGCCGCCCCATGCCTAGGCTGAGCGTCTTCCCGAAGTGCTACATGGATGCGCTGTGCGTGACCCGGACGATGACGCTGTTCGATTGGATCGATCTCGCCGCCACCCTCGGCGTGGACGGGGTGGAGATGTATCCGGGGTTCTTCGAGAGCTTCGAGCCGTCCTATCTGGAGCGCGTTCGCGCCCATCTCGAGCGAACCGGCCTGGAAGCGCCGATGATGTGCGCTTCGCCCGACTTCACGCAGCCCGGCGCGGAGGCGCGCCGCACGGAGGTGGAACGGGAAAAGCAGATGATCGCGGTCACCGCCGCCCTCGGCGGCCGGTACTGCCGCGTCCTTTCCGGGCAGCGGCGCGACGAGGTCTCGCGCGCGGACGGGGTGCGCTGGACGGTCGAGTGCATCACGTCCCTCCTGGACGCGGCGGAGTCGCAGGGGATCGTCCTGAACATGGAGAACCACTACAAGGACGGCTACTGGCGCCACCCCGAGTTCGCCCAGAGCCTGGACGTGTTCCTGGAGATCATCTCCCGCATCGACTCGCCGTGGTTCGGAGTCAACTACGACCCCTCCAACGCGATCGTCGCCGGCGATGACCCGCTGGCCGTGCTGGCCGCGGTGAAGTCGCGCGTGGTCACCACGCATGCCTCCGACCGGTACCTGACCAGCGGCACCATCGCGGACTTGAAGGCACAGGACGGGTCGGTGGGATACGCGCGCAACCTCAAGCACGGCGTGATCGGCAAAGAACGGCATGGACGAGCTGCGCGAGTCGGCCGCGTTCCTGCGCGCGAAGATGGCCGCGCACTTCTGAGCCGACTTTAACCGGAGGCCGAATGTCAGAGCACGCGCCGATATCGGAGGCCCGCCGTCGCCGTTTGTTCGTGGCCAGCTGCATGGCCCTGATCGCCACCGCGGTGACCTTCGCAATCCGCGGGGACATCCTGGGGGACCTGCGGGCGGCCTTCTCCCTCAGCAACGAAGACCTGGGAAAGGCGGCCGGGGCCTGGGCCTACGGCTTCACCCTCTCGATCTTCATCGGGGGGCAGCTCGTCGACCTGCTGGGGATGAAGCGGATCGCCCTGTTCGCGTTCCTCATGCACGTGCTGGGTGTCGCCCTCACGCTCTTCGCGACGGGATTCTGGATGCTTTTCGCAGGGACCCTCAGCGTCGGCCTGGGCAACGGGCTGGTCGAAGCCTTCATCAACCCCCTGACCGCCACCATCTATCCCGACCGCAAGACGGAGAAGCTGAACCTCCTCCACGTGTGGTTCCCGGGCGGGATCGTCATCGGCGGCCTCGTGTCCTACCTCCTCACCATGGTGCACGGGAGCTGGCAGGTGAAGATGGGCTTCATCCTCGTGCCGACCATCCTCTACGGTGCGTTGTTCCTCGGCCAGGAGTTCCCGGCCACCGAGCGCGTCCAGCAGGGCGTGAGCACGGGGGGGATGTACAAGGCGGTGGCTCGTCCCCTCTTCCTCGTCCTCGTCTTCTGCATGATCCTGACCGCGTCCACCGAGCTCGCGACGAACCAGTGGATCGCCTACATCCTGTCCACCACCGCGGGCCTGGCCGCGGGAGGCATCCTCGTCCTCGTCTGGATCAACGGCCTGATGGCGATCGGCCGCTGGTTCGCGGGTCCGATCGTCCATCGCGTCTCGCCCATCGGCCTCCTGATTGGATCCGCGACCGCGTCCGCCCTGGGCCTCATCGGGCTCAGCATCGCCGACTCCCCGCGTACGGCCATCGCCGCGGCGACCGTGTTTGCGATCGGCATCTGCTACTTCTGGCCGACCATGCTCGGAGTGACGAGCGAGAGGTTCCCCGAGGGGGGAGCGCTCGCCCTGGCCATCGTCGGTGGCATCGGGACCTTGTCCGCGGCGATCTTCACCTGGATCCTCGGCGGGATGTACGACCGATTGGGGCCGCGCCTGGCCCTCCGCTACATGGCCGCCCTGCCCGTCATCCTGATCGCCGTCTTCACGGCCTGGTGGCTCTACGACCGCCGGAGAGGCGGCTACGCGGTCGTGAAGCTTTGATTCTCTAGGACCCGCCCGTCGCGCGCCGGACGCGCTACGCTGGTTCCATGGACCGTGCGTGGGCGGCGGCGTGCACGCTGGCCCTCGTTCTGGTGGCGCCGGCGCCCCTGCGCGCCTACGGCCTCCTCTCGCACCTGGCCGTGGTGGACGCGGCCTGGGACGGGGCGGTGGTCCCCGCGCTGGAGCGGCGTTTCCCTGGCCTGAGCGCGGACGACCTCCGCCGGGCCCACGCCTTCGCCTACGGCGGTGCCCTCTTCCACGACATGGGCTACTACCCGGGCGGCAGCCGCGCGCTGAGCGACCTCATGCACTACGTGCGGACGGCCGACTTCCTCCGCGCCCTGGCCGAGGAGGCCCGCGATCCGGACGAGTACGCGTTCGCGCTGGGCGCGGTCGCGCATTTCCTGGGCGACAGCGAGGGCCACCCGCGCGGGGTGAACCGCGTGGTGCCCCTCACCTTCCCGAAGCTCCGCCGGAAGTTCGGCGACGTCGTGACCTACGAACAGGACCCCACCGCACACCTCCGCGTCGAGTTCGGCTTCGACGTGGTGCAGGTCGCGCGCGGCCTCTACCCGCCCGAGGACTACCGTCGCTTCATCGGATTCGAGGTCCCCGTCCCTCTCCTGTCCCGGGCCGTGCGCCGCACGTACGGAGTGGACCTCACCGAGCTGTTGCCGCGCCCGGAGCGCTCCGTCCGCTCGTTCCGCAAGTTCGTCGCCAGCCTCTTCCCGAAAGCGACGCGCGTGGCCTGGGCCTACAAGAAGGACGAGATCCGCAAGGCCATGCCCGGTGCGAGCAGCGCGCGCTTCGTCTACAGCCTCTCGAGCGCGGCGTTCGAAAAGGAGTG
>QHVP01000440.1:0-4682 GCA_003222295.1 Acidobacteriota bacterium
AAGCCGAACAGCGCGGGAATCTTGATGGCGACGGCCGCCGCCACGGCCAGGGCAAACACCACGAGCGTTTCTGTACGGCTCACCGTCTTGGGCGCGGCGTCGTCGTCGGCACCGATGACGAGCTGCTTCCACAGCCGCTCGGAGTGCTCGCGCGCGAACTCGCGCGAGAGAGCGTCCAGGCTGCCCATGCGCTTGACCGCGACCAGGAACGCCTCATCCTCCGCGAGCCCCGCCTGGGTGAGGGCACCGACCTGGTCGCGCAGATGCGTTTCGAGCTCCTCGACGTCAGGGCCCGCGATGGCGCGGCGGCGGCGCAGGTAGGTGCGCCACTGGCCGATCTGTTCTTCGAGCGGCGCGTGGTGGAGGGGTGCGCTCATGAGTGGCAGGTCTTCAGCCAGATGCTGCGCAGCGTCGCGTCGACCATCTGCCACCGCTTCCGCTCGGCCTCGAGCTGCGCGCGCCCTGCTTTCGTCAGGCGGTAGTATTTCCGCCGGCGGCCGCTCTCCGACGCTCCCCACTTCGACGCGACGAGGCCATTGCGCTCCAGCCGATGCAGCACCGGATACAGCATGCCGTCGGTCCACTGCAGATGCCCGCCGGACAGCTCGCTGACGCGTTTGATGATGGCGTAGCCGTAGCTCTCACCCTCGGCGAGGATGGCGAGGACGAGGGGCGTCGAGGAGGCGGCGACGAGGTCTTTCCCGAGGTCCATGCCTAGCAGCGTTATACATCGGGCTTCTATGTACGGTCAAGCCTCTCCTGGTCAAGGCCTTCGAGTTCATTGCTCGACGGAAATCACCGTGACCGACTTCGGTGCGAGCGTCAGGAACACCTTCCCGCCCTGGACCTTCGCCGCGACGGGCGTCGGCGCGACTACCTGGGGCGCGTCGAAGGTGTTGACGCTGTCGACTTTCGGCGCGGTCAGGGTCTCTCCGCGAGCGGCCTTGGCCGCGATTCCAGCCACCGACGCCTCGATCGCGACGGGCTGATCGGGGTCGATGTTCGTCATGGCCAGCCATAGCTGGCCGGCGGCGTCGCGGGCCGCGATCGCATCCAGGCGCGGCAAGGTGATGGAGTCGTGCGTATAGGTGCCGGCGTCGAACGAGACCGGCACGGACGTCGCGTCCTGGAACGGTACGTACATCCGGAAGACGTGGTAGGTCGGGGTGAGGACCATCTTCTCCTTGTCGGTCCGGATCATGGCCTGGAGCATGTTGACCATCTGCGCGATGTTCGCCATGCGCACACGATCGGCATGGCGCGCGAAGACGTTCAGGTTGAGGGCGGCCAGGACCGCGTCACGCAGGCTGTTCTGCTGGACCAGGAATCCCTCTTTGCTACCGGGCAGCGGCGCGTACCACGCGCCCCATTCGTCGACCACCAGGGCGACCTTCTTCTGCGGATCGTACTTGTCCATGATCGCCGAGTGCTTCGCGACCAGCCCGTCCATCTCCAGCGTCGACTTGAGGATCTGGCTGTACTCCTTCTCCCCGAACCCCACGGAAGCGAACGAGGGCGGCCACCGCACCACCGTGTAGGAGTGCAGCGACAGGCCTTCGATGTCCCAGCTCCACTGATGACCCTGCCAGGCCTTCATGACCGCGTCCGTCCATTCGGTCCACCGGGGCTCGCCGCCACCGGGGCCGACCGCGATCCTCAGCATCCGGTGCGCCTCGCGCTGCGCCGGATTGAAGTTCCGGACGAAGCGGCTGTAGACCTTCATCTGGGTGAGGTAGTAGTCCGGCGTCATGTTGCCGCCGCAGTCCCAGCTCTCGTTGCCGATCCCGAGATAGGGGACCTTGTAGGGAGCCGGATGGCCATTGGCGGCGCGCTGCTGGGCGAGCGTCGTCGGCTGCTCCGTCGTCATGTACTCCAGCCACTCGGCCGCTTCCTGAGGCGTGCCCGAGCCGACGTTCACCGACAGGTACGCCTCGCTGCCGATCTGGTCGAGGAAGTCCATGAGCTCGTGCGTGCCGAACGTGTTCGGCTCCGTCACGCCGCCCCAGTTGGGGTTGAGGCTGACCGCCCGCTGGGGACCGATCCCCTTGCGCCAGTGGTACTCGTCCGCGAAACAGCCACCGGGCCACCGCACGTTCGGCACCTTGAGCGCCTTCAGCGCGGCCACGACGTCGTCGCGGATGCCGCGGGTGTTGGGGATGGTGGAGTCCGGACCGACCCAGATCCCCTCGTAGATGCCGTGGCCGAGGTGTTCGGCGAACTGCCCGAAGATGTTGCGGTCGATCCTGGCGCCGGGCTTCGAAGGATCGACCGACAACACGACCGTGTCCGCGGCCATCGATGGTGTCGCCAGAGCGAGACCGGTCGCCATCGCCGCGAGGAGAGCCAGTCGACTGGTCATCTATCGTCCTCCTGAGAGGGGCGACGCGCCGGTCCGCCGATCCACGAGCATGCGAGCGCCCGGGCGAGCGACGTTATCATGCGCCCCTCGTGCCCGGATTCGACGCCGCCCGGTACGCCCGCTGCGTGCGCCTACCGTTCCTCACGGGGGAGGCCGCGTCGCCGTTTGACCCGTCAGATCCGCCCCTTCATCCTAGCGGGCCGTGAGCGTCCCTGCGGTAGACGTGACCAGCTCCGACTTCAAGGCCAACGCGTATGCGCATTACGCGCGCCTCCGTGCCGAGGCTCCAGTGCATCCCGTCAAGCTCCCCAACGGGCCGGTGGTCTGGCTCGTGAGCCGGTATGACGACGTCGCGCCGCTGTTGAAAGACACGCGCCTGGCGAAGGACCGCAGGAACGCGCTGGGGAGCCGGCCGCTGAGCCGGCTGCCGGGGATGCTCGGCTTCCTTCAGGCCATCGAGCGGAACATGCTCGACCTCGACGCGCCGGACCACACGCGCCTGCGCGGTCTCGTCCATATCGCCTTCACTCCGCGGCTCGTCGAGCGCATGCGCGCGCGAGTCGAGGCCCTGTCGGACGAGTTGCTCGCGCGAGCGCTCGCCGCGGGCCGCATGGACCTCATCGCGGCCTACGCGCTGCCGATTCCGCTCACCGTCATTTCGGAGATCCTCGGGATCCCGGCCGCCGACCAGCTCCGCTTCCACAAGTGGTCGAGCGCGATCGTGGCCGCCACCGCCGCCCCGAACCTGTTCCGGGTGCTGCCCGCCATATGGAAGTTCGTGCGATACATCCGCCAGGTGATCGCCGTCAAGCGAGCACAGCCGCGGGACGACCTGATCTCCGCGCTGGTGCAGGCCGAGGACGCCGGCGAGCGGCTTCGCGAGGACGAGCTGGTCGCGATGGTCTTCCTGCTGATCGTCGCCGGCCACGAGACCACGGTCAACCTGATCGGGAACGGCGCGCTCGCGCTGCTGCAGTTCCCCGAGCAACTCGCGCGGCTGCGGGACGATCCGGCGCTCGACGGCAGCGCGCTCGAGGAGTTGCTGCGCTTCCACAGCCCGGTCGAGGTCTCGACCGAGCGCTACGCCCGCGAGCCGATCGACATCGCCGGTGTGACCATCCCGCGGGGCGCCCTCGTATATGGGGTCTTGTCTTCTGCGAACCGCGACGAGACGCAGTTCGAGAAGCCCGACGTTCTCGACCTCGGCCGCGAAAAGAACCGTGCGGTAGACGTGACCAGCTCCGACTTCAAGGCCAACGCGTACGCGCATTACGCGCGCCTCCGTGCCGAGGCTCCGGTGCATCCCGTCAAGCTCCCCAACGGGCCGCTCGAAGCGCTGCCGGCCACCTGGTGACGACCGCGATAGTGGTGGTGTTCTTCCTGGTCTACCTCGGCATGATCCTGGGCGGTCTGCCTTTCCTGCAGCTCGACCGAACGGGCGTGGCTCTTCTCGGCGCGATCGTCCTCATCGGCGTCGAAGCCTTGACTCCGGAACAGGCGGCCAGGTCCGTCCATCTGCCTACGCTGATCCTGTTGTTCTCGTTCATGGTCGTGTCCGCTCAGCTCCGGCTCGGCGGCTTCTACCCTTGGGTCACCCTGAAGATGGCCGAGCTTCCGCTCTCGCCGCGCGCCTTGCTCGGTGCCGTAGTGTTCGTATCGGCGGCGCTCTCCGCCGTCTTCAGCAACGACATCGTCTGCCTTTCCGTCGCGCCGGTGTTGGCCGGCGCGTGTTCCAAGCGCGGCCTGAACCCCGTCCCATTCCTGCTCGCGCTCGCCTGCGCGGCCAACGTCGGCTCTGCGGCGACGCTCATCGGCAACCCCCAGAACATGCTCATCGGGAGCGCGCTGAGGCTTTCCTTCGGAGGTTACCTGCTCGAGGCCGCGGTGCCGGTCTGTTTGGGCCTGGTCGCGACCTGGGCCATCGTGGCGTGGCGCGCCCGCGGCGACCTTCTCCTCGGGTCGGGCGTCGAGGTGCCAGTGGAGCGGCGGGCCGAGGACGGGGTGCCTCTCGATCGTTGGCAGTCGGCGAAGGGCCTGGCCGTGGCCGGCTCTCTGCTCGTCGTGTTCCTGTTCACGGACTGGCCTCGAGACGTGGCCGCCCTGGCCGGAGCGGGAGTTCTCTTGACGAGCCGGCGCCTCCACTCGCGCAAGATGCTCGGGCTCGTGGACTGGGAGCTGCTCGTCCTGTTCACGGGCCTCTTCGTCGTCAACCACGCTTTCGAAGGGACGGGCCTGCCATCCGTGTTCGTCGCCGATCTCGCGCGCGCCGGCGTCCACCTGGATCAGCCGTGGCCCCTCTTCGTCGTCACGCTCCTCCTGTCGA
>QHVP01000440.1:4706-12257 GCA_003222295.1 Acidobacteriota bacterium
TGGCCGGTCCACTCCTGGCCCTGGTGAGTACACTCGCCGGGAACCTCTTCATCGTGGGCAGCATCGCGAACATCATCGTCGTGGATGCGGCGGCGCGCTCCGGCGTGCCGATCGACTGGAAGTCCCACGCTCGCGTCGGCGTTCCCGTCACGCTGGTGACTCTAGCGATCGTTGCTCTCTACTTGGCTCTCCGAATGTAGGGTTCGCGGCCATGCGGCGGCAAGGAGTCGGTCGTTACCAGCTCCGACGATCGAGGCCCGGGACGGCGTCGAAGTGCTCGTCGCGGCTCAGGACGGGCAAGCGATGATGCAAGGCGAGCGCGGCGATCCATGCGTCGTTGGCCGGGATCGGACGACCCGATCGCTTGAGCATCATCCGTAACGCCGCGTAGGCGATGGCCGTCTCTTCCGTCACGGAGAGAACGTCGAAGTGAATCAGATTCGCGTCCAGCCACGCTTCGTAGGACGAGCGCCGCCTCGACTGCCCGACGCCATACCGGAACTCGCCGAGGACGATGACGGGAATCGCTGCGCGCGCCTGCGTGCGGAGGGCGTCGCCGACGCCGGCATCCCCGTCCACGAACCCCGAGAGCGCGTTCGTGTCCAGGATCATGCGCGATCCTCGGGCTCCACCCGCTCGAAGGCCTCGCGAATTCGTTCTTGGATGCGGGCCGTCTCCTTCCGCAAGTGCCGCAGCTTGCCAAAACCCCGCATCCATTCGGGCTCGCCGGAGCGCGCCGTGCCACTTCTGGGCGCGAGCTTTTCCTGCAGCGCTTCGCTCACGAACTCCTTGAGCGTCTGGCTGCGTTCGGCGGCCTTGGACTTGGCCTTGCGGAAGAGGATGTCCGGAATCTCGATGGTCGTCTTCATGACCCATATTACCATATTTACGGGGGCTCGCTGCCGAAGTCTCTCGAAGCCGTGGCGTGGGCGCCACGTCGCAGTCGTTGCGCGAGAGAGCCCGCAATTTCTCTTCCGTTCATTTTTCCGAGCGGCGTCCGCGTAAGCGGCGGCGCGCCAGCGTTACTCTGGTCGTGAGGACATCGCCATGGCTACCCAAACGCCAGTCGCAAACCTGGAAGCTCTCGTGGACCGTCTCGTCTCGGCTCCCGCCGCCTCCTCTCCGTTCATCAGCCTCTACATCGACGCGGGCGCGGACGCTCAAGGCAAGCGCCGCATCGAGCCTCACCTCTCGAAAGAGCTGGCCGCGCGCGGCGCCGTGCTCGACCGCGCGCAGCGTGCGAGCTACGAAGCGGACGCGCAGCGCATCCAGGCCTGGGTGCGCGAGTCGCTCCCGAACTCCGCGCGCGGCGCCGCCTGCTTCGCCTGCGGGGCGGCCGGGATCTTCGAGGCGGCGCCGCTGGAGACGCCTCTGGCCGGCCATCGTCTCCATGTCGGCCCGAGACCCCACGTCTATCCGCTCCTGCACCTTCTCGACCGGTACCGGCGGTACGCGGCCGTGGTCGCCGACACGTCGTACGTGAGGATCTTCGTGTTCGGCCTCAACACGCGCCTCTTCGAGGCCGACCTCCAGGGCACGCATAGGAAGGCCATGGACTCCGTCTCGGAATCGGAGGCGCGGTTCCAGCGCCATGTCCGGGAGGTGCACCACCGGTTCGCCAAGGAGGTCGCGGAGACGCTCGAACGGATCGTGCGCGAGGAGCGCATCGATACCATCGTCCTCGCCGGGGACGAGGTGGCCCTGCCCCTCGTTCGCGGCGTCCTGTCGGAGGCGGTCCGAGCGAAGGGCGTGGAGACGATGCACCTCGACATCCGCGCTCCCGAGCATCAGGTCCTCCAAGCCACGATGGAGGCCTTCAGCCAACACGACGCGCACACGGACGCCCTGAAGGTGCAGCGCCTGATGGACGAGTTCCGTGCCGGCGGCCTCGGCGTCGTCGGCGTGCGGGACACGGCCTTGGCCATCGAGATGGGACAGGTGGACGAGCTGCTGATCGCGGCCGATCCTTCGGTGGTCCGCGACAATGACCTGGCCGACGAGGCCTCGACGGCGGCGACGGCCGAAGACCTGGTCGCGCACGCGCGCCGCACCGACTCGAAAGTGACGTTCATCGAGGAGTCGGGCCTTCTCGCCGAGGTTGGAGGCGTCGGGGCGCTGTTGCGGTTCCGGGTTTCGCCTCGTGACGGAGGTTCGACGATCAGCTGAGGGCGAGATTTAGGTCCGACGCGTGTCAGTCACAGCGTCTACAATTGAAGAGCATGGGACGCACGGGAAGCGCCAGCCTGCCGCTTCATGGCGGCCGTGTCCCCGAGTGGCTGGCCAGCCGCATGGCGCGCCTCGGCCGCGTGCTGACGGAGGCGATCGTCCTCCAATACGGGCGGGACGAGATGTTGCGGAGGCTCTCCCATCCGTTCTGGTTCCAGTCCTTGGGCGCGGTCATGGGCATGGACTGGCACTCCTCGGGCATCACCACTTCCGTGCTGGGCGCGCTGAAGCGCGGGCTCGCGCCGGTGCAGGACGAGCTCGGTCTCTACGTGTGCGGTGGCCGCGGACGGCATTCGCGGCGAACGCCCGAGGAGTTGCGCGCGCTCGGTGACCGGATTGGCCTCGACGGCGACGGCCTGACACGCGCGTCGAAGCTGGTGGCCAAGGTGGACAGCGCCGCCGTCCAGGACGGCTACGCGCTCTACCTGCATGGCTTCGTGGTCACGCGGGAGGGCCACTGGACGGTCGTCCAGCAAGGCATGAACGACCGCGAAGGTCTGGCGCGCCGCTATCACTGGCTCTCCGAAGGCCTGACGAGCTTCGTGGACGAGCCTCATGCCGCCATCGACGGCCGGCCGCAGGGCGAGATCCTGAACATGACGGACCGCCGCGCCGTCCCGTCGCGCGATGCCCAGGTGGCCCTCGCCCGCGAGCCGGGCGTGGTGTTGCGCGAGCTGCACCGTTTCCGCCGCCACCCTCCCCATCTCGCGCTGCCCGCGCATCACGAGGTGCGGACGTCGGACGTTCTCTTGCGACGCCTGGCCGCCACTCTCGCCGCCGCTGCCGATCGCGCTCCGCATGACTTCGCGGAGCTGCTGCTCACGCCGGGGGTGGGCGCCCGGACCGTGGAAGCGCTCGCGCTGGTGGCGGAGGTGATGCACGGCGCGGCCAGCCGCTTCAGCGATCCCGCGCGCTTCTCCTACGCGCACGGCGGCAAGGACGGCCATCCTTTCCCGGTGCCGATCGACGTCTACGATCGAACGTTGACGGTGATGCGCCAAGCGCTGGAGCAGGCGAAGCTGGGCAACGACGAGAGGCTCCAGGCGTTGCGGCGGCTGGACGATGCCGCCCGACGCCTCGAGCGAGTGGTGTCCATGGACGCGGAGCAGTTCGAGCGGCTGCTCCAGCGTGAGAATGAGCGTTCGCTCCTCTACTCGGGCCGGACGGTATCCGGATCCGCGCCCCCGAAAGCCGCCCGTTCGGTCATCCCGCGGGAAGAGCAGCTCTCACTCGATTACGAGCCCGCCGCCGCGGCCTCGCGCCGTCCCATGACTCCGGAGACGCTGCTCGCCTGTCCGATGGCGCCCTCTAGCGGGCGGCCTGGGCCTTGACTTCGGCGAGAGTGACCACTCGCGACCCATGCCTCTCGCGTCACCAGCTATCGGCCGTCGCGCCGTCGAGCCGCGCCCGCGGGGGCGGCAGTGATCCGCCGTGAGGCCCACAGCCCCGGGATCATCGGCAGCCAGAAGCTCACACCCCGGAAGAGGAGCGTTGCCGCGAGGGCGACGGGGACCGTCACGCCCATCAGCCTCATCGTCCATACCGACGTGGCTTCGAAGATGCCGAGACCGCCGGGCACGATGCTCACGGTACGAAAGAGGCTCGAGATCATGAAGCTGGCGAACACGGCGGTGGGAGAGGCCGCGGCCGCCAGCGCGCGAACGAACGCCCAGACGGTGGCGGCGTCGAGCACGAAGATCACGACCTGCCACGTGACGGCCGGGCCGAGCACCCGCGGATGGCGCGTGAGCTTCGGATCGGCGTCCTCGATGAAGGCCAGTATCGGCTTGAAGACACGGGACCGCCGGACTCTCGCCGGCAACGACGCGACCCGCGGGCCGGCCAGCATCAGCGCCGCCGCCGTCACGGCGAGGCTGAGGGCGACGAAGATCGCCGACGCCACCAGCACGGGCTGGGTGAGCCGATGGCGCGTGCCGCCGATGGTGAGGGCAATCGCCAGGCAGACAGCGTAGGCCGCCCGGTAGGAGGCGACGTTCAGGAGGACACTCGCGGCCACGACGGCGCGAGGGATGTGGCGCCGAGCCAGGGCCTTCGCAATGAGCGCGGTGCCGCTGAGGCCCGCCGAGGGCAGGGCTTGGTCCATGAACAGCTTCGCCAGGCTCAGCTCATAGACCGCACCCAAGGGGATACGGTGGCGCGATGCGTGAGCGGCCAGACGGAAGATCTCGCCCTGGGCCACGTACGTCGCCGCCTGCAGAACCGCCGCCAGCGCGAGCCACGGCGGTCGGGCGCGCCCGGCCAGCGCCAGCAGGTCCCGGCCCTCGGAGGCGTGGAGCGCGGCCACGATGACCACGGCGAGCATCGCCATGCCGAAGATCCACGAGATCCACCGGGCGGCCCGGCCGGCGGACCGATGGGTCGCGGTCCCTCGTCGGTCGCTTACCGCCGTCGTCGTGACCGGCATGGCGGCGGCGCCTTGCGTCTCATCCGCGGCCGAGGGCCCGGGCCACGCCGCGGAAGGCGCCCCGCATCTGGAGACGGGTGAAGTGCGCGTTGCGCCCGCTGGGATTGGGGACCACGAACACGCGCGCGCCCGCGAAGCGGTCGGGCTGCTCGCCACAAGTCACGCGGCGCGTCGCGCGGCGGGCGGCGCCGCGGCGTTTCACGGCCGCCCGCGCGGACCGCCCGGGTGGGCGCGCAGGCCCCGTTCGGGGCCGCTTCCGCCGCTCGAACGCGGCGTAGGCGGTGAGCCCCACGAACACCACTGCCTGGGGGCGGTAGCGCCGGATCTTTTCGGCCAGCATCTCGCGCCCACGGTCGAGATCGTGGCGCGTGAGCGCGGCTACGCCCGCGGCGGCGCGCGGCACCAGGTTCGTGATCCCCAGCCGCTGGTCGAGCAGCTCATGCTCCTCGGCCGCGGTAAGCGGCTCGCGCACGAGCCCTCCCTCGTGGAGCAGCCGCCAGAACGGGTTGGCCCGGTTGGCGAAGTGATGGCCCGTGCGCGCCGAGACCGCGTCGGGGTTGATGCCGACGAACAGCGCGTCGAGGCCGGGCGCGATCACGTCGGAGACGCGGCCCTTCCTCTCGCGCCGGGACCTCTTCGCCGCGGTGGTCTCAGTCATCGGGCACGTTGCGCCGCAGCTCGTCGAGCCAGACCGCCGCCTCCGAATCGGTGGGCGCGCGCCAGTCGGAACGCGGCGAGAGCGACCACCCGAGCCCACCTTCGGAGCGTTCGGGATGGCCGAGCGCTTGAACTGGCTGAGCTGGAACACGCGCCCGCGGCTCTCCTGCACGAGCCGAGTTGTAGGCCGGATCCGCTACGCGGACGAAAGGGACGCACACGGCCGCGCGTACGAAGCCGTGCGAGTACGGGGAATCAAAAGGCCGGTCCATGACGAGCTCGTCCACCGCGGCGCGGTGTCCACTCCCTCCGGCACCAGTGTCGCACGGTGCGATGGAAGTGCTCAGCCGCGGACCAGATGAAGGCGTCCCTCGGGGCTCAGCCCTATCCTGGCTCCTCGAGGCCGGCTCTCGCGGTCCAGGACCTCGGAGAGCCACCGTGCCTCGCGCCGTGACGCGTGATTGAGACGGAACCGTTCGAGTCGGGTCGGTGTCATGGTCAGGCCGGCGAGGTCTCCGGCGGCGGTGTCGATCTCCGCGAAGTACATCAGGGAGAGGTCGCCCCGGAACTCCTCGTACCCCTCGATCCCTTCGTAGTCCGTGAGGAGGTCCCCGCAGCCGTAGAGCACGAGCTTGCCGCGGTACACCTCGATGCCCTTGGGGTGGTGGGACGAGTGCCCGTGGACGACGTCGACCGACGCCTCGTCCAACAGGGCGTGCGCGAGCCGCGTCTGCTCGCGAGGCACGTCGTATCCCCAGTTGCCTCCCCAATGAACGGAGACCACCACGACGTCGCCCGGCCTTCGCCACTCACGGACGTGAGCTCCGATCTGCGACGCCGCTTCGGCCGGCGAGTCCGGGAGGAGCCATACGCCCGCGCGCCCGCGCGCGGCGGCCCAGGACCCGGGGACACCGCTCGTTTCCGAGCCCACTCCGAAGACGAGGACCCTGCCTCCACCCGTCAGGCCCAGGACCGCGGGCCTGGTGGCCTCGGCGAGGCTGAGTCCGGCGCCGCAAGTCAGGATGCGCGCCCCGTGAAGCGTCTTCAGGGTCTCGGCGAGCCCCTCGTAGCCCCAGTCGAGGACGTGGTTGTTCGAGAGGACGCAGCAATCGATCGACGCGGCGGTGAGACAGGGAACGTTGGCCGGGTTCATCCGGTAGTGGATCCCCTTCATCGGCCAGGGAGTCGCGCTGGTGGTGACCGACGTTTCGAGGTTCACGATCCGCGCGTCCGGTCTCCGTCGCTCGAGCTCGTCGAGAGCGTCTCCCCAGATCGAGTCGAAAGGCAGGGGGAGCGGAAGCGGTCCGTGAGCGCGCTCGGCGATCTCGATATACTGCCGCGCATCCTTGACCCAGGACTCGTAGAGGACGGGGCCGCAAGGGTAGGGGAGCGCTTGATCGATGCCGCGGCCGGTCATCACGTCGCCGCAGAGGAACAGGGTCACGGTGGTCGTCACGTCTGCTCCGTTGTGGGCATGGGAGGCGTCCCATGAAGGTCAAGGATGTCAGGCGCGATATGGGTGAGGTCGTCCAGCGTGTCTCCGAGCCGTCGATCCGCACGGCCGCCGTGGGGCCCTGGATGCATGGATCAGGATGGGCGCTGGCCGCTCTCCTCGCGTTCCCCGCTCCGCCGTTCGAGGTCGCCATGGTGAAGCCCACGACGATCGCGCTCCGCCCCCTCGGCCGCGCCTCTCCGTCGACGCTCGCCGCGATCGCGTCCACGATCGCCGCCGCTTTCGGCGCATCCGTCGTGATCGGAGATGTCCTGTCCCTTCCCGAAGCGGCGCGGGACTCCGGCCGGGGCCAGTACCTCTCGCCGGCCCTCCTGGACGTGCTCGCGAGCGCGCGAAGGCCGGAGTGGGACCGCCTGCTCGGCGTCGCGGACGTCGATCTCTACGTGCCCGACCTCAACTTCGTCTTCGGCGAGGCGGACTCACGCCGCGGCGTGGCCGTCTTCTCACTGGCCCGGCTCCACGCCGGCCCCGACGACGAGGGAGCGAGGCTCTTCCTCCGCCGCGCCGCCACGGAGGCCATCCACGAGCTCGGCCACACCTATGGACTGGGACATTGCGGCGATCGGCGGTGCGTGATGTGGTTCTCCAACACCCTCGCCGAGAGCGACGGCAAGGGCACCGCGTTCTGTCCCGCCCACGCCGCACAGCTCGCCCGGGCGAGGGCAGGGGCGGCGGCGGCCGTCATCGGACGGCTCCCCGCTGCTCATTCGTCAAGGACGAACGTGACGAG
>QHVP01000435.1 GCA_003222295.1 Acidobacteriota bacterium
GACATCCTGCTCGGGCCGGAGATGAAGTCGACGGGCGAAGTCATGGGGATCTCCGAGGACTTCGGCATCGCCTTCGCGAAGTCGCAGTCCGCCGCCGGGTACACCATCCCCACCCGCGGGTCCGTGTTCGTCAGCGTCAACGACAACGACAAGAAGGGCGTGCTGCCCATGGCGCGCGAGCTTTCGGAGATGGGCTTCCAGATCCTGGCCACCCGGGGCACGGCGGAGTTCCTCTCCGCGCACGGCGTGGCCGCGGAGATGGTCTACAAGGTGAACGAAGCGCGCCCCAACTGCGTGGACCTCATCAAGAGCGGCAAGATCGACATCATCTTCAACACGCCCCTCGGCCGCGAGTCGTTCTACGACGACACCGCCATCCGGAAGAGCGCGACCCTGCACGGCGTCCTGGTCGTCACGACCCTGACCGCGGCCGCGGCCACGGTGAAGGCGATCCACGCCCTGCGCGAGCGCGCCGTCGACATCGTCAGCCTGCAGGAGATCCACGCTCCCGCGGGCGCCGTCGTGCGATGAGCCCGGCGGAGCCCAGCACCGGCCTCTACGTCGCGCTCAGCGGCGGCGGAGCGCACGCGGCCGCGCACGCGGGCGTGCTCCTGGGCCTGGAGCGCGCAGGCGTGCCCGTGGCCGGCATCGCCGGGGTCAGCGGCGGGGCCATCGTGGCCGCGGCCTGGGCGGGGGGGGCGGACCTCGAGAAGCTCGTCGACCAGGCCTCGCGCCTCCACCCCTGGATGTGGGTGCGCGGATGGGGCGGAGGCCTCTTGTCCGGCAGCAAGCTGGGCGCGCTCATCGACGAGTACCTGCCCATCGCGGACTTCGCGGGCCTGCGCGTCCCCGTGCGCGTACTCGCCACCGACGTGGACACCGCAGAGCCCGTCGTCTTCAGGGAAGGCGACGTGCGCGAGGCCGTCCGCGCCTCCTGCAGCTTCCCCGGCGTGTTTCCGCCGATGGTCATCGGCGGGCGCCGCCTCTACGACGGGGGCGTGTCGGAGGTGATCCCGGTCAGCCTGGCCCGCGACATGGCGGGCGAGGCGGGAGTGGTGGCCGCGGTCGACTGCAACAGCGGCACGCGCTGGCCGGCGGCCGATTCGTTCGTGGCCGTGGCCCTGCGCGCCGGCCTCACCCTGCTGCGCGGCCGCTCCCGTAGCGAGCTCGCGGGCGCCGACCTCGTCATCGCGCCGTCGATGGGCGAGTCGGGGTGGATGCGCCCGGTCAAGATCCCTTCCTTCTTCACCGCCGGCCTGGAGGCGCTCGAAGAGGCGCTGCCCGAGGTCCGACGCGTGCTCGCCGGCGCCGCCGCCGCCAAAGCGAAGTCGGCCTGACCCGCGGGCGGCGGCTCGCCTCCGGGGTCGTCGTCCTCTTCGCGGCCGCGCTCGTCTTCGTCCTCTGGCCGGTCCCGGCCGCGGACGGCATCGGCACCTGGATGGTCGCGGCCGGCGCCCGTCCGCGTTACGAGACCGTCGACGGGCTGCGGCTCCGTTACGTTCGTAAGGGCTCGGGCCCGCCCCTCGTTCTCCTGCACGGCCTCGGCTCGTCGGTCTACACCTGGAAGTACGTCTGGCCCACGCTGGCCGCGCATCACGACGTCATCGCCATGGACCTGCCCGGCTTCGGCGGCTCGGCCGTGCCCGAGAGGCCGAAGGGGGAAACGACGATGCGCAGCGTGGTCGGGCTCATGGACCGCCTCGGCATCGCGCGGGCGTCGCTGGTGGGGAACAGCCTGGGCGGCGCCATCGCGGTCGCGGTCGCCGCGCGCGCGCCCGGGCGCGTCGACCGGCTGGTCCTCATCGACGGCGCCGGCTACAACTTCGCGCTCGCGGACCGGCCCTTCGTGCTGCGGCTGGCCGCGGGCGTGCCCGCGCCGTTCGCCGAAGTGCTGCCCCTGCGTCCGCTGGTCACGCTCGCCCTGCGCCAGGTGCGGCGTCCCGGCGCGGCCGCGGCCCTGAACCGGCTCCTCGTGGCCCCCGACGAGCTGGGCTTCCCGGAGGTGATCCGCCGTGTTCAGGCGCCGACGCTGATCATCTGGGGACGGTACGACGAGTGGATTCCTTCGCGGGACGCGGCGCGCTTCGCCGCCGACATTCCCGGCGCGCGGGTCGTATTCGTGGACGCCGGGCACATGCCCCAGGAGGAGAGGCCTCAGGAGACGGCGGCCCTCATCGAAGAGTTCCTGCAGGGGCGTGGAACCGTGGCCGCGCGCGCGGTGTCGAACCCTTGAAACCAGGAGGCTGACCATGTCCAGAGGCAAGGGCGTCCGTGTGTTTGCGATCCTCAACATCCTGGCCGGGGCGCTTGCGCTCGTGGGTGGAGCGGAGGCGGCCGCCTTCTCCTGGAGAGAGGCGACGCTCGCGGCTGTGGTGGGAACGGCCGGCGCGCTCGTCGGTCTCCTGTTGATCGTCTCCGGAGTCGTCCTCGGCCGGCGGGGCCGGGAGACGACGGTGCTGGCCTACGCCGCGGGGACCGGGGCGGTGATCGTGTACCTGACCGGCGTCGGGCTGGGGATCATCGGTGTGTCCGGACTGATCGTCGGCGTCCTCTACCCGGTGGTGATGATGTTGTGGCTGCGCCGCGCGGCCCCACCCTCAGTGCCCGGACTCGACACGAGGACGTCACCGCCGCGTGAAACAAGGACTCCCGAGAACGGACACCTGCGGACTCGGCTCGCCTGAAGCGCGACGAGGGGTTTCGGTGCGGCGCTCGGATCAGTGGCCGAGGGCGACCAGGGTCTCGCGCGCCTTCTGGGCCACGGAGCTCGCGGGGTACTCGCTGAGGACGCGGTTGAGGGTGACGCGCGCCTCCGCCGTCTTGTTCCAGGCCGCGTAGACGCGCCCGAGCACGTAGAGCATCTTCGGGTCGAACTCGGTGGCGGGCTCGAGGGCCAGCCCCTCCTTCAGGACCGCCTCCGCCCGCTGGTACTTCGCGTCGTAGCGGTCGATGATCCCGATCAGCATCCGCGCCTGCTTGCGATCGGCCACCGGCCGCCGCATGTCCACTTCCGCCGCCCGCCGCAGCAGGTCCCGGCTCTCCTCGTACGACTCCTGCTCGAACATGTGCATGCCGAGCTGGAACAGGGCGGCCGCATCCTGCGAATCCTTGTCGAGCGCGGCCTCCCAGCCGATGACCTTGGCCGCCTTCGCCTTCACCGTCTCCAGCGTGCCCGGGAAGGGGCCGGGGCCCTGGAATCCGCTGACGCGATCGATGAGACGGCCGGTGGGCGAGATGAAAGCGATGGTGGGCAGGGACTGCACGCCGTACTTGGTCGCGATCTCTGCGGAGCGCTTGCCCGCTTCCGTGTCGATCTTGACCGCGACGAAGTCGCTCGTGATGAGCTTGCTGACCTCGGGATCGACGTAGGTCGTCTGGTCGAGGCGATGGCACCAGCCGCACCACTCCGCCCAGAAATCGATCATCACCGGCTTGCCCGAGCTCTTGGCCTTCTTGAGCGCATCCTCCAGGCGATGCTCCCAGCGGATGGTGCCCGGCTTGGCCGGACCGCCGCCGAGAGCGAAGACGACCAGGAGGGCGAGCGTCATCGCGGGTGCCCGTCCACCGCCCGCACCAGGGCCTCGAAGAGCGACCCGAACCCCGGCGGATGGTCCCAGAACGACTCGGGATGCCATTGGACACCGACGACGAAACGCCTGGTCCCGCGGGGCAACTCGATCCCTTCCACCACGCCGTCGGGGCTTCGCGCCGAGAGGACGAGATCGCCCCCCAGGCGCTTGACCGACTGATGGTGGAAGCTGTTCACCGCGACTCTCTCCGTTCCCAGGATCTCGCGAAGCCGCGTCCCCGGCAAGATCTCCACTTCGTGGCACGTCTCCCACCGCTCGACGTCGGGATCGTGCGCACCCGCACCCGGTAGTTGAGACGCGATGTCCTGCACCAGTGTTCCACCCATCGCAACGTTTAACACCTGATGGCCCCGGCAGATAGCGAGGAGAGGCAGGTCCCGGCGCAGGGCCTCGCGGACGAGCGCCAGCTCGAAGGCGTCCCGCTCCTCGAAGGTCGGTCCCAGCTTGGGGTGCGGCTTCTCGCCGTAGTGCTTTGGATCCAGGTCGGCGCCGCCGGTCAAGAGGAGGGCGTCCACCCGGCCGAGCACCTCCGTCGCGTCCTCGGGCCGGCCCGGGGCCAGCACCAGGGGCAGGCCGCCCGCCGTTTCCACCGACCGCACGTAGTCCTCCCGGAGGCGGAAGACCTCCGGCTCCTGCCTCGGGTTCTCGATGGTGACGCCGATGGCGGGCCGCGTCACATCCGCTCCGGGATGGGAATGCCGAGCACGCGGGTGAGGACCTCCATGTGCCGCACGAACGCGTCCACCACCAGCGTCCGCAGCGCGCGCAGCTCTTCCGTCTCGGCGTGGAGCACCGAGTAGCGCGGCTTCTGGTAGTACGAATGGAAGGCCTGGGCGACGGCGAAGGCGTGCTTGGCCAGGAGCGCGACCTCCTCCGCGCGCAGCGCCTGCTCCGCGGCCTCGTCGCTGCGCGCCATCAACATGAAGAGGCTCCAGACCTCGTCCCCTTCCTCTCCGGCCAGCCACGCCCCGAGATCGAGAGCGCGCGCGCGGGCCACCAGATCGGGGACCCGATGTCCCTCGTCCTCCAGCTTGGCCCGGATGTTCCGCGCGCGCACCACGCCGTTCTGGATGTAGGGCCCCGTCTCGCCGGTGAAGGCGAGAGCCTCCTCCATGTCGAAGGTGATGATCTTGGTGCGCCCGAACTTGAGGAGGAAGTAGCGCAGGGCGCCCATCGAGATCTCGCGCGCGGCGCGCCCGCGCTCGTCGGCGGCGCGGCGCTCGCCTTCGCGCGCGTCCTCACGGACGTCGATCTCCGCGCGCGCCTTGGTGACGAGGGCATCCACGAGGTCGTCGGCCTTCACGCCGAGGCCTTTGCGCCCGGAAACCTTCACCGCCGTCTCCTCCTCGGAGACGGCGTACCCCATGGCGCGCGCGGTGGCGGGGGAGAGCACGACCTTCTCGTAGGCCAGGTGGTGCGACCCCTCCGCGGCTTCCTCGTGGCCGAGCGCGGCCACCCCCGCCTTGACCACGCGCTGCGGGTAGGACTGGCCGACGTCGATCACGTTGTAGACCTCGCGGGCATGGCCGAAGCGCGGAGCCCCGTCCTCTCCCTCGCCGCTGGTCGTGGTCCAGAGGACGTGTCCGTCGTCGTAGCGCTTCTGGCGCCGGTAGCGGAAGTCGCGATCGAGGTGGCCCATCTTCCAGAGCTGGTACGCAATGTCCTTGCCCGTGTAGGTGACGGTCCCGTTGGAGCGGACGATGATCTTGTCTTCGTCCGCTCCTTCCGATTCCATCGTCAGCACCCAGCAGCCCGCGTTCTTGCCTTCCGTCTCCCGCCGGATGGCCTGCGCCTTCTCGAGCAGCTCGAACGCCCGATCCCAGAAGTGGAGCCGGAGGATGTCCCGCTCGTGCGCGAGCAGGTCGTAGCGGATGCCGAGGCGCTCCATGGTGGCCAGGTGGCACTCGACGATCCGGGCGGCCACCAGCTCGGCCAGGCGCGCGGTCTCGTTGCCGCCTTCCTCGATCGCGTGCAGCGTCTCCGCCTGCAGCTTCTTGCGCGCGGGATCGGCGGCGTAGAACTCCCCGACCTGGGCGTAGAGGTCCCAGCAGTAGTAGTCGAACCGGGCCCCGCCCGCGAGCTCCGCCACCTCGTCGTAGCTCTTCCCGGCCACGTGGCGAAATCCCACCACGACGTCCGCCACCTGCACGCCCGTGTCGTCGATGTAGTTCTGCACGCCCACGTCGCGCCCCCGGTGCCGGAGGATGCTCACGAAGGTGTCGCCCAGGATCGCGTTGCGGAGGTGCCCGACGTGCGCCGCCTTGTTCGGGTTGATGCTGGTGTGCTCGACGATGACCTGACCCGGCACGCGAGCGGCCGGCGCGGGATCGGCCACCCAGTCGTACACGCCGCGCGCGAACGGCGCCCGGTCCAGGAAGACGTTGACGTATCCGCCGCCCGCCACCTCCGCCTTGCGCACCCCCGGCGCCCGCGAGAGCTCCGCGGCCAGGCGCTCGGCGATCTCGCGTGGCTTGCGGCGCAACGTCTTGGCCAGGTCGAAGGGCGCGGTGAGGGCGAGGTCGCCCAGCTCCGCGCGGGGCGGGTACTGGAACGACACGGTGGCCAGCTCGGCGGCGAAGGCGGCGCGAGCCGCCGCGCGCACCGCCTCGCCGAGCTGGGAATGGACGTGGAGGATCATTGGAAGACGCGATCTGGAGAGGAACGCGCCAACCCGGATTATAGCGTTCCAACCGCGGACCGAACGGGACGATTGGCCCGGCGATTGTCAGGAGTTGTGAACACGGGCCACGCCCGCCGCCGCTCTGCTACCATCGCCACATGATCTCGTTCGCTCTCGCCCTTGCTCTCGCGGGTGCCGGCTCCGCGCCTTCGTCCACGGAGGCGGGTTCGTCGCCGCACTTCGCGATCACCGCGCAGTTCCGTCCCGGCAGGACGGCGGGGACGGGAGAGGTCGCGGTCACGTTCGCGCCCAAGGACCCCGACGTGAAGATCAACGTCGAGAAGGTCGCGCCCAAGCGTGCGGGCGCGCCGGACGAGAAGTATCTCGACCTGACGTTCCCGGTCGTGTTCCCCGTTTCCGTGCTCGGCTCCGTCCCGGCCGCGCAGACCGTCAAGGGCTTGCTGACCTACTACTACTGCTCGCATCGCGAAGGCTGGTGCCGCAAGGGAACGGCGGACCTGGAGATCCCGGTCAAGGCGCACTGATCCCCGGCCATTCGCGCCAGACGTCGGTCAGGCTTTCCCACTTCGATCGATCGTGGCCCTTCCGCTTCAGCCGGAAGTAGACGGCGTAACGGACGTGAGCCGACGTGTTCGGACCCGCCGCGTGTGCGAGCTGGTAGTGGCACAGGACGACGTCGCCCGCGCGCGCGCGTACGGGCTCCGGGGACCCCAGATCCACATCGGGCATTCCCGAGAGCAGCGACTTCGGTCCCTGCGCGCGGAAGTAGCGCTCGAGGACCCGGTGGCTTCCCGGCCAGACCACGAGGTTGCCCGCATCCGGCTGCTCCGCGTCGCTGAGGACGATCCCGGCCAGCATGGTGAAGCTCAGCACGGACCCGGCGGGCACGCCGTTGTCCGGGGTATACATCCCGTCGAGATGCGGATGCGGCCGCGCGCCGGCATTGCTGTCGCTCGGAAAGGACAGGGCGATCTGGGCGGTGGTGACGCGCTCGAGCCCCTCCTTCCCGACCAGGGACGAGGCGACGGCTGAGGCGGGCGTCTCGCGGAAGAGGTCGAGGATGACACCCGCATTCTGCAACTCAGGGCAGAACGACTGCGCGCGCATCCGCGGGACATCCTCCGGGGGCAATCCCCGGCCGAGCGACGCGTTGATGGCGCGGAGCGCGGCCTCGTGGCGCTCTCGTGGCACCAGGCCTGGCAATACCACGTAACCGCGCGCCCGGAGCGCGTCCCTCTGCACACCCGTAAGCGTCTCCACGACCGTGGTTTCGATGCAAGATCCCGGCCGGGTGCGCTGATGGCCGACGGCGTTGACAGCCAGCGCGGGTGCGCGCAGGCTCTTCTTAGGGACACCATAAACGCGCGGCTCGGGCCGTCCGCGCGCAAAGGAGGACACAGGATGGCGAAGAAGGCAGCGGCGAACGAGGCCCCGATCGAGAAGGAGGTGCGCAAGCTCCGGAAGTTCATCAAGAGCAC
>QHVP01000443.1 GCA_003222295.1 Acidobacteriota bacterium
GGCCTACGTCGACACCGCCGAGGGCTCCGTCTTCTATCGTGACCCGCACATCTGCACCGCCTGCCGGTACCGCGCGGACGACATGCTGTGGCGCTGCCCGCACTGCCACGAATGGAACACCTTCGTGGAGGAGCGGCTGGGACCGGGGCCGGTGGGCGGACGCTAGGCGCGGAGCCCGGCTGGGGCGTGAGCCGGGATCGCGGCACGCCACGCCGTTTACAATGCACGGCCATGCGCGAAGACGATCGCGTCGACACCGCGAACACCTGCCCAATGCCTGCGCGGGCCGAACCGCAGCTCATGAGCGAGGGCGCGGCTCGCATGACGTTGCTCGTGATCACTCTGCTATTCGTGCTGTGGGGACTCTGCTACATCTACCGCACCAGCGCGATGGTGGGCGGCCATCGAACGTTCCTGCTCTGGGACGACGCGATGATTTCCATGCGGTACGCGCGCAACCTGGCCGAGGGCCACGGCCTCACCTGGAATCCGGACGGAGAGCGAGTCCAGGGAATCACCAACCTGGGGCTGACGCTGATCATGGCGCTGATCCACCTGCTGCCCTTCAGCCGGTGGGACGCTGCGCTCGTCTACCAGTTGCTGAGCCTGGCGATGGCCTTGGCCTGCTTGCCCCTTGTCTACCGGCTCGCGATGGGACTCTTCCACGACCGCAGCGTGGCGGTGGGGGCGGGTTTGGTGACCGCCCTGTACGCGCCGTTCGCGATCTGGAGCCTGCAGGGCGCCGACGTCCCCGCGGTCGCGCTGCCGTTGCTCGCGGCTCTGGTTTGGCTGGTGGAAGCGGAGTCCCCCGGCCGGCCGTGGCCCGCAAAAGTGTTCCCCGTCCTGGCGCTTGCCATTCTCGTACGACCCGACGCCACGGTGGCGTACGTTGTCGTGCTCGCCTGCTGTGCCTGGCGCGAAGGCACGAGGGCGCCCGCCTTTCGGCGAGGCTGTCTGTTGCTTCTGGCGATTTGGGCGGGCCTCCTCGCGTTCAGCTACCTTTACTACGGCGACCCGCTGCCCAATACGTTCTACCTCAAGGCCACCGGTTCCCCCCGGCTGCTCGTGCTGAAGACCGGGCTGCAGGAGCTCGTGACGTTCATCGAAGGTGTTTCGCCTCTGCTCGTCTTGCTGATGGGAGCTCTCCTCATCCCGCGGATGCGGCGCGATCGCGCGCTCTGGCCTTCCGCCGCGGTCGTCCTGTCGTCCTTTGCCTACAGCGTCTGGGTGGGGGGCGACTGGACCTGGACTCTTCCCAGCCGCTTCATCGCGCCCAGCATGCCGGTCTTCATCGTGCTGCTGTTGGGAGCATGGTGCACGCTGTGCAGGGCTCTCGGCGAGCGGGCAGCGGGCGCGCGCTCATGGCTGTTCGCGGCAGGCGCGGCGCTGTTCATCTTGCAGCTCAATCCGGAAGGCGCCCTGACCGAGTGGCTCTCCTTTTCCGTCGAGACACTCAACAAGCAGGAGAACTGGCGGCAGGCCCGGATTGGCCTCTACCTGCGTGACCAGACCGTGCCGGGGACGACGGTGGCGTATCACTGGGCCGGGACGGCAGCCTATTTCGCGGAGCGGCCCGGCATCGACGTGCTCGGCAAGTCGGATCGTCACATCGCGAAGATGACGGTGGACCGTTTCATCCCGGGCCACTCGAAGTGGGACTGGGACTACGTGCTCTGGCAGCGCCGTCCCGACGTCTTCGTCGACGAAAGCCGCGGGTTGCTCGCCCGGCCGGACTTCGAGCAGGCCTATCGGGGTGCGCGGACCGGCGCCGGCGAGTTGCTATTCGTCCGGAGGGGTTCCGAGTCGCGCCTGGACGACCCGAAGATCCTCTACGTGACGATCAGCGCCATGCGCGCGCTCGGAATCGGCAGCCAAATGGAGCTTCCTCAAAGGAAACCGTTGTTCCAGCTCGGTGGCCTGGCGGCCTTCGGTGCTGCGAATTGCTTGGCATGGCTGTTCCGTCCGCGGCCGCATCGTTGAAATCACCCGCAATGGTGATTGCGGGCACCGCGCAACCCTTACATGCACTAGGCGGAGCCTTTTATCAGCACGTGCGCCGCTTCCACCAGGGCGAGAGGCGCATCGGGTTCCGCGCCGGGAGTGGCGCACGCGATCAGGCCATCGGCCAACCGCGGATCGATCCCGGCCGCCCGCGCCGCCTCTCCCGCTCCCCCACGATCGATCGGTTCGCGCAGGGGCGCGTCCACGATCTCCCGAGCCCAGGATGGCACGGCGCCGCCCGCCCACCTCTCCGCCGTCGCCGTCCAGGCCCGGCGCTCCTCCTCGCGAGGGCGCACGCCGGCGCCCAGATGTGCGGCCGCGAGAGAGACGAGGCAGGCGCCGGCCGTGCGGGCGGCGTCGCGATCGGTCAAGTACGCCATCGAGAACATCGCCGCCGCCGTGAACTCCGGATCGAGGCCGCGGCGGAGGAGCGACCACAGGCCCACGACGAGGGCCAGAGTCTCCGGACCGGGGCCCGGCGGGGCCGGCGTCTGGGCCGCGGCCAGCCAGGGACCCTCGAACGGGGGCACGAGGAGCCGCTTGAGCCCCTCCATCTCCATGCCGCCGGCCACCGCGACGCCGGTGGCGAAGCGCGCCGGATCCAGCCCGCGCGGCCCGTGAACGGGGCCGCGGTGGAGCGCGGCCACCAACGCGGTCTCGCGCACCGGCGGGCGGGCGGGCGCGTGCTCGGCCAGCGCCGCCAGCTCGTGCGCGAGACGCACAGCCGCCGCATCCGTCGCCTCCAGCCCGCCCGAGGCGTCGAACACGATGTGCGCGAACCGGCGTTTCTCCGCGGCCGGCATCTGGGCCGCGATGCGCGCCCGCGCGGCCGTCACCTCGATCCCATCGCGCTCCACCAGGCGGCGGAGCTGCTCGCCCCCCTCGCAATCCACCACGACGAGCCGATCGAAGCGCAGATGCAGTCCCGCCTCGACGAGGAGGGCGGCGTCGGTCACGAAGACGCGGCCCCCGGCGGCGGCGTGGGCGGCCGCGCGGCGCGCCTCCTCGTCGCGCACCCGCGGGTGCACGAGCGCGTTGAGCTCGGCACGCGCGGCCGCGTCCGCGAACACGCGGG
>QHVP01000441.1 GCA_003222295.1 Acidobacteriota bacterium
TGGAACGCGCTCTCCACCGCCGACCCGCGATGGATCGCCGCCGCCGCCGCCGTCAACCTCGGTGTCGTCTTCTTCCAGACGCTGCGCTGGCTCGCCCTGATCCGTCCCATGGCCCCGCGCGCGACCCTGGGCGCGGCCCTGAAGGCGATGATGATGGGCTTCACGGTGTCGACCTTCGTTCCCGCCCGCGCGGGCGAGCTGGCGCGCATCGAGATCTTCGGCCGCGACGTCGGCCTGCCCCGCGTCGCCATCATGGGGTCGGTGGTCCTCGATCACCTCGTCAATGCCTCCATCGTCATCCTGGGGCTCGTCCTCC
>QHVP01000442.1:0-1442 GCA_003222295.1 Acidobacteriota bacterium
GGTCCGACGCTGTTCGTCCTGCTCGCGGTCAACCTCGCCCTGGCCCTGCCCGTGGCCACCCCCGCGAACCTCGGCACCCTCGAGGTCGGCGCGGTGCTGGCGCTGCTGGAGCTGGGCGTGCCCAAGGGTCAGGCCGTGGCGTTCGCCCTCTCGTATCACCTGCTGCAGATCATTCCCGTCGCGGTGATCGGATTCCTGATGGCCCTCGGCGGTCTGGGCCGGCGGCCGGCGCCGGCGCACTGACCCGCGGGTATCGACCTTCTTGCCCCCGGCCCTCCTCGCCTTCGTGGTCCTCGGGGGGCTCGGGCTGGCCTCGATGATCGCTTACGCGCTCAGGGGGGCGCGCCCGGACCGCGACACCGTCGGCAAGGGCGCGCACCTGTTCGGTGGCGCGGGCGACTTCGTCCTGCACTGGTTCATGTGGGCCATCAACCCTTGCGTGACGGGGTCGGTCCGGTTCGGGCTCACCCCCGACTTCTACAACTACGCGGGACTGGGGCTGGGAGCGGCCAGCGGCGCATTGATCGCGGTCGGCCAGCTCGAATGGGGCGGCTGGGCCATAATGATCGGAGGGCTGTGCGACGTTCTGGATGGGCGCATCGCGCGCCTCACCGGCGCCGCGTCCGATTACGGTGACTTCATCGACAGCACGTTCGACCGCTTCGTCGAGGCCTTCATCTTCCTCGGCTTCGCCATCTGGCTGCGCGCGACGCCTTCCGGCGCCGTCCTGGCCGCGGCCGCCCTGGCCGGCTCGCTCCTCGTGAGCTACGCGCGGGCGCGGGGCGAGGTGCTGGGCGTCGACTGCGCGGCCGGCCTCATGCAGCGCGGCGAACGGCTGCTGCTCACGCTGCTCGCCTGCCTGGTCGATGGCGCGCTGTGCGCACGCTTCGGATGGGCGCGGGGTACGGTGGCCCAGGCCATGCTCGTCCTCCTGGCCGCGACGTCGTTCCTGACCGCCGCCCAGAGGACGGTCTGGATCGCGCGCCGCCTCCGGACGCCGCGCTGAGGACGCGGGTGAAGCGGCTCGTCCGTCGCGCCGCGCGCTCCGGCCGGATCGCGGCCAAGCTGGCCTGGTCCATCCTCCATCGCCATCACCCGCTGATGGTGCACCTCATCCCGATTCGCCGATGCAATCTCGCCTGCGCCTACTGCAACGAGTACGACGCGACGTCGCAACCCGTGCCCCTGGCCGCCCTGCGCCGGCGCGTGGACCTCCTGGCCGGGCTGGGCACGGCCCTGGTGACGTTGAGCGGCGGCGAGCCTCTCCTCCACCCCGAGCTCGACGGGCTCGTGGCCCACATCCGCGCCCGCGGCATGTTCGCGACCCTGATCACGAACGGTTACCTGCTCTCGGTGGAGCGCATCGACGCCCTCAACCGCGCCGGCCTCGACCACCTGCAGATCAGCATCGACAACGTGGAGCCGGACGAGGTCTCCACGAA
>QHVP01000442.1:1591-5698 GCA_003222295.1 Acidobacteriota bacterium
GCGCTGGACGTCTACGAGGAGTTGCAGCGGCTTCGGCCGTTCAACGTCAACCGCGTCGATCGGCTCTGGCAGGACAACCTCGCCCGGGGCCGGCCCAACGACTGGCGCTGCCGCGCGGGCGCGCGCTACTTCTACGTGGACGAGTTCGGCTTCGTCCACTACTGCTCGCAATACCGGCACGGGACGGGGACGCCGCTCGAGCGCTACACGCGCGAGGACATCCGGCGCGAATACGTCACGCGCAAGGCCTGCGCCCCCTACTGCACGATCAACTGCGCGCAGCAGACGGCGCTGTTCGATAGTTGGCGGTCGCCGCAAGCCGGGGTTCCGGCGCCGCCGCCCGGTGCCTCAAGCGCTCGCTCCGGGCCGGTCGCGAGTGGGGTCGCCCCTCCCCGATGACCTGCGCCGCGCGGCGATCGCCGCCTCGTACTCCTGCCTCACCCGCCGCGTCAGGACATCCCAGTCGAACTCCTCCGCCCGCCTTCGGTTGATCGCGCCCATCCGCCGCCGCTCCTCGGGACGGGTGGCGGCCAGGGCGCGGATGGCCTCGGTCAGCGCCTCCACGCTCGCGGGCGGAACGAGGCGAGCGCCCTCCCGCGCGACGACTTCGCGATAGCCGGCGATGTCCGAGCAAACGACCGGACGGCCCGCCG
Source organism: Acidobacteriota bacterium (assembly GCA_003222295.1). GTDB lineage: Bacteria > Acidobacteriota > Vicinamibacteria > Fen-336 > Fen-336 > AA29. The sequence continues at coordinate 2,245 of QHVP01000442.1, forward strand.
CCATGGCTTCGAGTACGACGATGCCGAAGGACTCCCGGCCCGTCGCCGGCGACACGAAGACGTCGCAGGCCCGGTAGCGCTGGGCCAGGTCCTCCTCCGCCGTCACCGGGCCGTGGAAGGTCACGCCATCCACCGCCGCGGCCGCGCCGGGGGGACCGGCGCCGACGACGTCGAGGGTCACGGGCACGCCGTCCCTCCGCAGCCGGCGATGGGCTTCGAGCAGCAGCGGCAGCCCTTTGCGATCGTCGCGCCAGTTGCCGACGAAGAGCAGCCGCGTCGCCGCTCCGTCCGCGCCGCAGGGTCCCTCGGGCGGATGGAAGACGGCGGTGGGCACGCCGTTGGGTATCACGGCCAGGGGGCCGGTGCACGTGCGGGAGGCGAAGGCCGCGGCGGATTGGGATACATGTGGAAGGTGGCGACGTGCGCCGCCGCCGGAGTCATCCACATCGCGTAGTAGGTCAGGAGCGGCACGTAGGGCTCGTGTACGTGCACGACGTCGAACGGGTGCGCGTCGAAGAATCGTCGCAATGTCCAGGGGGACGTGAAGAGCGCGAGGCGATTGGAGGCGCCGTTGGCGGGAATGTCCACCACGCCCCCGAAACCGCACACACCGTCCACGCGGGCTCCGGCGCGCAGCGGCCCGAGCACGGTCACGTCGTCGCCGCCGCGGCGCAGGCCCTCGGCCAGATGAAGGACGTGGCGCTTCACTCCACCCTCGTCGGCGAGGTCGTACGGCGTCACGATCCCGATGCGCAAGGTCAGGCCGCCGGCCGCTCCCGCTTCACCGGCGGGCCTCGATCGCCTCCAGGAAGCGCTCCGCAACCCACTTGTTCCCCCCCTGGGCGAGGTGGATGCCGTCGACCAGGAGCGACGGCGGGATCTCGGCCAGCTCGACGATGGCCAGCCCGCGCTCGCGGGCCAGCCGCCTGTAGGTGTCGTTGAGGATCGCGATGGTCTCGTTCATCGTCCACGGCTCGCGCGGCGCGCCGAAGCCTCGCTTGCCGGGGAGCGTAGCCAGGTACACGAAACGGCCGGCGGCCGCGCACTGGTCGAGCACGGCCTCGCAGGCGGAGATGATGTCCTCGAGCAGGCGGCCCTTCCAGGCGTCATTGGTCCCGGCCCACAAGCACACCTCTGACGCTTCCGGCACGCTGAGGAGCTCGCGGTAGTTTCGGCGCCAGATCTCGGCCCATCCCTCGCCTGGCACCCCGAAGTTCATCGTGATCCACGTCTGCTGGTGCCGCTCCGACAGCCGGCGGCCAAGGAACAGGGGGTAGCTCATGCCATCCGGATCGCGGGAGCCGAACGTGAGGGAATCACCCTGGCAGGCGATGACACCGTAGACCCGCGCGCGGCGGGGAAGTGGTTCCGGTTGGATCTCAGTCATGCGAGCTCGGCCGGTGTGACGCAGCCCCCGACGACGTGATCGATTCTATGCCGTCGCACCGCCGGGCCTTCGGCGTGGAAGGCCCGAACCGCTTCCGACCTGAACGCAGCCGGAACGGAACCTGGCCGCGACTTCCCGCTTTCGGGGCCTCGTTGACGTCCGCCGGCGGTTCCGGTACCCTCCGCGCACTCTTACCGAGCCGTACGCTCTCCTCCCCGCTCCGCTTCACCTCCAGCGGCCGAAGAAAGGCAAATGCAATGCGCCGTGGTCTGTCCATGCCCGTTGCCGTCGTCGCTGTCGTGGCGATGGTCTCGGTCGGATGCGGTTCGTCCGCGGTGACGCCGTCGAGCGCCACGTCCGCCGGAGGTAGCGCGGCCGCCCCCTGGTGGCTCGCGATGAACAGCTCGTCGAAGACGTCGGGCGCCCTGACGAGCTCGGCCGTGGTCGATGGGTTTCGCGTGCACCCGGATCCCGGCGACGACGGGGTGATCCACGCCTTCGAGGGCGAGAACGTGGTGGTCAACGCGGCGGACGTGGCCTCACGTCCGCCGGCGCCGCAGAGCTACCTGATCGTGAACTGGGGCGACGGGCCGAACGAGCGCGTCGGCTGCGGGCCGTGCCGCCTCGAACACGGGTACGGTGCGGGACGCTACACGCTGGTCGCGACGGCGGACGATCTGCAGCCAGCGACCACCGTGCCCTCAAATACGAACCGATCGATCTCCCTCGTGGTGGAAGTGTCGCCGCAGCGTGAGATCGTCGCGCCAATTCAACCCTTCGAGTTCGTTCCGCGCGACATCGGCGTCGGAGAGACCGCCCTCCTGCGCATCCCATTCTTCCTGCCGCCCGGCGTGACCGTGACCAGCGTCTCCCTCTATTGCTCTCCCTTCAATGCGGTGATCATCGGGTTTGCTCCGTTCTCTCCCCCGATCGTCGAGTTGCCGTTCACCGGAATTGTCCCAGGGACCTGCACGTTCGCCGCTTCCGGAGACGCCTCCGGGACGCCGTTCAAGCAGAAAACCACGCTCACGATCCACTGAGCCGCGCAGGAAGCTCGCGTCGGCGGCCTAGGCTGAAGGGATGAGGATTGGTAGCGCTACCGGGAATCGAACCCGGGTCTGATGGCTGAGAACCATCCGTCCTGACCCCTAGACGATAGCGCCGTCGAAAGCAGTATAGAAGCGCGCTCGCCGGAGTGTCAATCAGAGTAAGGCCGCAGCGACCGCGCGACGAGCCCGATCCCGCCCGCCAGCAGCACCAGCATGATGACGGTGTTGTAGAGCGAGGTGGGCTGGAAGTAGATCTGCAGGTTGACGAGGACCCCGGCGAAGATGATCACCGCGCCGCCCACCGTGAGCACCCAGCCGATCACGCTCTTGCCGTCGAAGAACAGCATCCCGATGCCGAATGCCAGGGGCAGCAGCGTGAGGCCGAACGTGTGGGGCCCGAAGTAGCCCCAGAAGCCGGAAGAGACGGTCACCTGGTTCGTGATGAGGTACGCGCCCGCCACCGCCATGGCCAGACCCAGGAAGAACTGGCCAACGCCGCCGGTGGTCCCGCCTGCGCCTCTCGTACTCATCGTGGGCGCGATTATAGAGGTCCGCGTGAGCCTCGTCGCCGTCAGGACGGCGGGGGTCGCCCCCATCGGGCCCGGTCTGTGATCTGGCTCCTAATCCTCACCGCAGGCTGACCCTACTGTCGAAGCGTTCATCTCGGGAGGTCTTCGCCGCCGCCGTCCTCACCGCCTGCGGCGGCAATCCGGCGGGTTCCGACAGCCAGGGCGTGGTGGTCCGCGGCACGGTCCAGGGCGCAGGCACTCTGCGCGCGGCCAGCGTCGGCTCCACCAGCGCCGCGACCGTGACCGTCACCGTGCTGGAGAATCCCTCCATCACGACGACCGTCGCCGGCGACGGGTCCTTCACGCTGCGCGGCCTGCCCGAAGGCGGGTTCACGCTCATCTTCACGACGAGCGGAACGGAGATCGGCCGCCTGTCGTTCTCGGAGGTGAAGCCGAACCAGGAGATCACCCTGACGGTGCAGGTCTCCACGTCCGGCGTCGTGCTGCTC
>QHVP01000444.1 GCA_003222295.1 Acidobacteriota bacterium
CCGTCCCCGTCCGAGTCGATGCCGATGGCCACGACGCGCCCGTTCTGGAACGTCTCGATGCGATCGATCTTGCCGTCGCCGTCCTCGTCGAGCTCGCGGCGGGTGAGGTTGCCCTTGGCGTCGAAGTACTGCCAGGTGTCCGGCTGCACCCCGCCGCGGCGCGAGTACCCTTCCTTCTCCGGGACGCCTTTCTCCGAGTAGTACTGCCAGCGGTCGATCTTCCCGTCGAAGTCGGTGTCCGCCTCGACCTGCCGGGGCCTGCCGTTTGGATAGAACAGCATGACCACGTCCGCCTTCTTGTCGCCGTTCTGGTCGTAGAGGAGCCGCGTGAGCTTCCCGCTGCCGTCGTAGAAGCCCTGGTACGGCCCCTTCTCGAAGAGGTATCCCTCCGCCATCCGCTCGGGAACCTGCTGCCGGCGGCAGGCGCCGGCAACGACCAGGATCAGCGGGACGAAGAAGAGAAAAGCGGCGCGCACCCAGCGAGTCAGATACCACCCCCGCTCCGGACGGTCAAGTGAGTCGCGTTTTGATAACCTCACGGAAGTGGAGGCCTCGATCCTTCCCGGCCCCGCCGGCGCCGTCTCCGACCGCCGCGCCATGGTGGCGGCGCGGACGCTGCGCGTGCTCTCCGCGGTCCTCTTGGGCGGGCTCGCGCTCCTCGTCGCCGGATCGGTCCTCGCCTTCGGCTCCGTCTACCACTGGGCGCACGCACCGCTCTTCTACGCGACCGGTGTCCTTGCCCTCATCGCCCTCTTCCGCACGGCGACGGTGATGTACTTGCGCCGGCGGCTGGGACGCTCCCGCTTCGCCTTCCACTCTTCCGGCCGGTGGCTCGTCCTGGACGTGGAGGAGCCCTACGGGATCCGGACCTGGTCGTTCGACCTGGATCGCCCGCTCGTCCCCGTCCCTCCGCTGCTGCTTCCGGGCGCCCTCTTCGCGGTCTGGGTCGTGATCCAGATGGTTCCCCTGCCCGCGCGCTTCGCGGATGCGCTCTCGGGCGCGGAGGTGCTGCCCGGGGCAGAGGCGAGCACGGACTGGCGCACGGTGACCATCTCCCTGGAGCAGACGACGACCGGGCTCGCCTTCTTGTGCTGGGCCCTCGTCCTTCACGTCGTGGCCGCGATCGCCCTCGCGCGTCACGCCGACCAGCGCGTGTTCCGTCGCTTCGTGGCTGTGCTGGGGCTGGTCCTGGGCGCGTACGGACTCGTCCAGATGGCGACGGGGACGCGCCTCGTGTACTGGTTCTGGAAGCCGCTGCAGGGCCAGGGCGAGTTCATCTTCGGTCCCTTCATCAACCGCGACCACTTCGGCTTCTACATGCTGATGGTCACGCCCATCGCCTTTGGCGTGCTCGCGGAGGCATACCGGCGCTACCGCAGTCGCGTCGGCACCCGGGCCAACCTGCGTCGGCGGATGGTCGCGCTGTCCAGCCCCGGCGGACTCTCGCTGATGTACGCAAGCGTTCCCGCGCTGGCCGCGGCCGGCGCCCTCATCGCCACGACCTCGCGCGGCGCGCTCCTCGCCTTCCTCCTCTCCCTGGCCGTGGCCACGATCATGCTGGCCCGGCGCCGCGGTGCGGCCGCGGGTGTGGCCGCCGTGCTGCTGACGATGGCCGTCCTGTCCTGGTTCGGCCTGCCCCGCATCCATCAGCGGATGAATGCGGCGGCGAGCGACGCGAGCGGCCGCACCGTCGTGTGGGAAGACACCCTCCAGCGCATGGGCGGCCGCTGGTTCGCGGGTTCCGGACTGAACACGTTCGACCGCGCGATGTCGGGGGCCACGGCCTGGGCCCTGCCGGAGGGCGCGAGCCCGTTCAGCGGCCCCTACGAGACGTCTTTCGTGGGGCTGCCCCATGCGGGCTATCGCTTCATCAAGGATGTCCCCGGCATGTTCTGGTACGGCCAGGCCCACAACGACTACGTGCAGATCCTGGCCGAGACGGGCGCGGTGGGCCTGCTCCTGATGGTCTGGGCCTTTCTCCGCGCGTGGGCGGTGGTGCGCGGGGATGCGTGGCTCTTGGCCGCACTGGTCGGCCCCGCCCTGCACGCGTTCCTGGACTTCGGATTCCAGCTCCCGGCCGTCGTCGCCCTGTTCGTCAGCCTGGCCGCCATCAAGCCGCACGTCCAGGACTGAATCCGCCACTCCCGGTGCAGGCTTGCTATCATCATCGGCGATGATCCCTGCGGCCTTTCTCCTGCTTGCCTCCGCCTGGAGCATCAACCACCAGCCCATCGATTGCTTCGTGAAGGACCGCTTCGCGCAGCTCGAGATCGAGGTCAAGCCCGCCCTCGACGTCACGAGCGTGCGCGCGTTCTTCAAGTCGGCACGGGAGGACGAGTACCACTACGTCCAGATGGCGCTCACGCAGGGGCGATTCACGGCCAAGCTCCCGCGCCCGCGCGAGAAGGCGCAGTCCGTCACGTACTACATCGAGATCACGGGCGCGGACGGCACCGTGCGCAAGACCCCGGAGATCACGGGACAGGTCGCGAAGTCGGCGGAGGCGTGCGCGTCGGGCGCGCGCGTGGCGGATGCGGGCCCGGACGGCGACGTGCGCGTCTGGGCCTCGGGCGGGTCGCGCTCGAAGCCCAGAGATTTCACGGGCGTGGACAAGGTCTTGCGGGAGGGAGAGCCCGCGGGCGAAAGCGCGTCCTCGTCGTCCAGCGGTACGGACGCGCCTCCCGCGTCGGCGAGCGCAGCTCCCGCGCCCACGCCGTTGCCGGCACAAGCGCCGAGCGCAGCGCCGTTTCGCGCGGCGGAGGAGCTGCTCGAATACTCGATCGGCGCCGAGGACATCGTCAAGGTCGCGGTCCTCGGCCACGACGACCTCACCCAGACCATCGTCGTCCAGCCCGACGGGACGTTCATCTATCCGCTGATCGGCCGGGTCAAGGCCGCCGACCTCACGCCCAAGGAGCTCGAGCGCAAGATCACGACGCTGCTCGCCCAGGGATTCGTGCGCAACCCGCAGGTCACCGTCTCCGTCCAGGAGTACCGCAGCAAGACCGTCTTCGTCGTGGGTGAGGTCTCCCGGCCGGGGAGCTACTCGATGAGCGGACGCATGACCGTGCTCGAGCTGCTCTCGAAGGCGGGCCCCACGTCCGCGGCCGGTGTCGAAGTCGTCATCGTGCGACCCAAGGTCGCCGTCTCCGGGCCGCTCGTCCCCGTCGATCCCAGCGGAGCGCCCAACGCCGACGTGGCGAATCAAGCCGACCTCATCCGCGTGAACATCCGCGACATCCAGATGGGGCAGCTCGACAAGAACGTGCTGGTGCGGCCCAGCGACACCGTCTTCGTCACCCAGGCCGCGCGCATCTTCGTGACGGGAGAGGTGCGCAATCCGGGAGCCATCACGTTCTGGCCGGAAGCGACGGTCCGCAAGGCCATCAACACGGCCGGGGGATTCTCGGCCGACGCGGCCACGGGACGGATCCGCATCGTCCGCGAAGTCGAGGGAAAGACGAAGGAGATCAAGGTCAGCCTGGATGATCCTGTGCAGCCTGGAGATACGATCATCGTCAAGGCCAAGCTGTTCTAAGTCACTCGTAGGCTTCGTTCTACAGGCACTCCTCCCTCCTTTCTGCTACCATGACGCGTCCTATCCGCCATAATGGCGTCACCATCTCAGCCTCCGCCATCGGAGCCCGCCGGTGAAGACCATCTCTGGGATTACCTCGCCGTCGTCCTCCGCCACCGCAAGTTCGCCCTCGCCATCTTCCTGACCGCGACCGCGGTCGCCACCATCCGGACCCTGCTCACGCGCCCGGTCTACATGGCCACCGCGCAGATCCTCATCGAGCGGGAGAAGTCGAACGTCCTCAGCTTCAAGGACGTCACCGAGGTCGACGCGGCCAAGGACGACTACTACCAGACCCAGTACCGCCTGCTCCAGAGCCGGTCGCTGGCCCGGCGCGTCGTCGAGAGCTTGAACCTGCTCCAGGATCCCGAGTTCGGCGGCCCGCGCTCGCCCGAGGAGGTCAAGGGCGCCCTGGCTGCGCCTCCCGGCAGCTCGCCCGTCATGGAGGGGGCGATCGACGGGGTGCTCGGCCGGCTGAGGATCAACGCCGGCAAGGGCACTCGTCTCGTCGGCGTCGGCAGCGAGGCCTTCCGTCCCGACCTCGCCATGAACGTCGCGAACAAGCTCTCGCAGCTCTACATCGAGCAGACCCTCGAGTACCGGTACCAGACGTCCTCGGAAGCGGGGGTGTGGCTGGGAGGGCAGATCGACCAGCAGCGCCAGAAGGTCGAGCAGGCGACCCAGGAGCTGCAGAAGCTCAAGGAGCGGGAGGGCATCGTCAACATCGAGGAGCGGCGGACCCTCCTCGCCCAGAAGCTCCAGCAGCTCGGCACCGCGCTCACGGAGACGCGGACGGTGCGCCTCGAAAAGGAGGCGCTCTACCGGCAGATGCGCGGGGCGGACGTTCCCGAAGACCTCCCGGAGGTCCGGAAAGACTCCGTCGTCCAGCAACTGCGAATGGACCTGTCGACACTCGAGCAGAAGCAGACCCAGCTCCTCGAGCAATACCTCGATCAGCACCCGGAGGTCATCAAGGTCCGGCGCCAGATCGAGGACACCCGGAAGAGGCTCTCCGCCGAAGGGCAACGCGTCATCCGCTCCGCCGAGAACGACTACAAGGCGGCGGCCGCACAGGAGGCGTCCCTCGCCGCCGCCCTCGAGTCCACCAAGGAGGAGATCCAGGAGCTGGGCGCGCGCAGCGGCCACTACGACTCGGTCAAGCGCGAGGTGGAGGCCTCCCGCGCCGTGCTCAACAGCCTCACCGAGCGCCACAAGGAAACGGACGTCGCCCAGGAGCTGAAGGCCTCGAACATCCGGATCGTCGACCCCGCGGTGATGCCCAACGGTCCGGTACGGCCGAACCGGCAGCGGGACATCCTCACCGGTGCGCTGCTCGGGCTGGTGCTCGCTTTCGGAGCGGCATTCTTCCTCGAGTATCTCGACAACACGCTGAAGACACCGGACGACGTCAGGAACCACCTCGGCGCTCCGCTCCTCGGCGTCGTCCCGGAGACCGGCCAGTCCCCGGCCGACCTGCTGATCCAGAAGGGCGGCAGCACCCAGAGCACGTTCGCGGAGGCGTACCGCGTCATCCGGACGTCGCTGAACTACTCGTGGCCCAACACGGTTCCTCGGATCATCGTCGTGACCTCGACTGCCCCCGGTGAAGGCAAGACCCTGACCTCGGTCAACCTGTCGTTGACCCTTGCCTCCTCCGAAGGCAAGGTGTTGCTGATCGACGCCGACCTGCGCCGGCCGCAGGCGCACACTCTCCTGCGCGGCAGGCGGACGCCGGGGCTTTCGGACGTGCTCGTGGGCAAGGCCAAGCCCTCCGAGGCCATCCAGGTCTTCGCGGGCGGGCACAGCCTGCTGCCCGCGGGAACCACCGTGCCGAGCCCGGCCGACCTCGTCACCGGCCAGGCCATGCGTGGGTTCCTGGAAGGCCTGCGCGGCGTCTACAACTGGATCGTGATCGACACGCCGCCCGTGGGCGCGGTGTCCGAGCCGCTCATCCTGGGACCGCTCGCCGACGGCGTCATCGTCGTCGTGGGCGCGGAGATGGTGCCGCGCAAGGCCGTGGCCACCACCATCGAGCGGATCAAGGAGAGCGGGGCCCGGCTCCTGGGAGTGGTGTTGAATCGCGCCCGCGTCCAACAGCATGGGTACTATTACGGCCGGTACTACGGGCACTATTACGGCCATTACTACGGACACTATGGCCAGCAGACCGAAGCCCCGAATCGTGGGAAGGTCGCCAGCATCGCGGCGAAGCGAGGCAGGCGTTAACCGGTGTGGCGGCGTCGTGGCGCCGCCCGGCTGAGCGGATGCGCCCTTACCCCGATGTGCTGCGTGTTTGGGCACGGATCGCCTTTGCGACGGCCATCGTGACCCTGAGCGCCACGGGCGCGGTGCGAGGGGCAACACCCAAGGACAGCAAATACGGGAAGGTCCGGGTCGGGCCGGTGTACCTCACTCCTCGCCTGACGGTGACGGCCGGCGTCGACAACAACGTCTACAACACGCCGGTCGGTATCGGGGATCGGGCGGTAGCGGTCACGCCCGTCCTCGACGCGGTGGTCCCCCTAACCAGGTTTGCGCGCATCAAGGTCTCCGGAGGGATTTCCCCGCACTACTTCGACAAGGAAGCCAGCCAGCGCTACACCGACGTCTTCGGGACGGTTGGAGCTGAGGCCGACGCCGGCCCGCTGACCGTGCGCGGCGGCCGCGGCGGAGGCCGTTATCGCCAGCGGTTCTCGCTCGAGATCGACGACCGACTGCTACGGCACGAGTCCTCCCACTATTTCGGAGCGACCGTACGCCTCGTTCGGCGCTTCTCCGCCGATGTCGTGCAGACGGACGTGACGTCCACCTACGACCAGACGGCCGCGCTCGCGGGCCAGAGCGTGTCGGGCGCGCTGGACCGCAAGACGGTCACCCGCACCCTGACCTTCACCATCCCCTTGACGCGCAAGACGTCACTCCTCCCGTTCGTGGACTTCATCGAGGACCAGTTCCTGCGGCCCGAGATCGGGTTGCCGCGCACCGTCGATTCCCAGCGGTTCGGAGCGGCCTTTCAGTTCAGCGAGCTGGCCTTCTTCGAGGGGCGGATTGGCGGCGGCATCCGGCGTTTCGCGCCGGGGCAGGGCGTTGCCCCCTATTCCGGGCCGTTCCTGCTGGGTGACCTCAACGTCCCGTTCGCATTTGGAACACGCCTGGCTTTGTCCGCGAGGCGGGACGTGAACTACGCGGTCACTCCAGCGGCCACACCGGAAGCGCAACGGAATACAGCGGTCATGGCGACTTACCGGGTCGACTGGCAGTTCGAACTGCCCTGGCATTTCCATGGGCGTCTGTTCGGCGGCTATTCCGAATCGAAGTACCTGGCCCCTGTTCTCGTCGACGGGAGCGCGCATTCGCGCGTCGACCATGCCTGGACGGAAGGCGGAGCACTGCTCCGGCACCTGGGACGCCACCTGAGCCTCGGAGGGATGGTGCAGGCCGGCAAGCGCATCAGTCCGTTGGACGGGCATTCCTACGACGGCATCCTCTACGGCCTGACCGGGGAGGTGCGCTTCTGATGCCCCGAGGAGCACTCCTCTTCCCGACTCTGCTCAGCCTTGTCGTCTCCGCGGCGGCGTCGTTCCTGCTGACCCCCCTCGCCCGGGATTTTGCGCGCGCGCGGGGCTGGGTCGATCGTCCGGATGGCCGGCGCAAGCTCCACCTCACGCCCGTTCCGCGCCTGGGAGGGCTCGCCGTCTTCGCCGCCTTCGCCCTGGCCTGCGCGCTGCTGCTGGGCCTGGAGTACGCCGGCGTCTTCGTGAGCGACCTCTCCGCGTCCGCCTATCTCCACCTCCTTCTGGCCTGCGCCGCGGTCGCGGCGATAGGCATCGTCGACGACATCTACGACGTCCGGCCGGTGGCCAAGCTCCTCGTGCAGTCCCTGGCCGCCTTGTACCTCTTCGGCAACGGCTACCGCATCGACGCGGTGTCGAACCCGTTCAACGGCGAGTCGGTGGCCCTCGGATCTCTGGCCGCGCCCCTCACCGTCGTGTGGTTCGTGGGCATGAGCAACGCCTTCAACCTCGTCGACGGCCTGGATGGTCTGGCCGCGGGGCTCGGTCTCTTCTCGACCACGACTCTCTTCATGGCCTGCCTCATCAACGAAAGGTGGGAGATCGCCATCATCGCCTCCGCCCTCGGGGGCGCGCTGCTCGGTTTCCTCCGCTACAACTTCAACCCCGCGAGCGTCTTCCTCGGCGATTCCGGCGCCCTCTTCGTGGGCTTCGCGCTGGCCGCCATTGCCGTGCGGGGATCGATGAAGAGCTCCGCCGTCATCGCGGTTGCGGCGCCTCTCATGGCGCTCGCCGTTCCGATCCTCGACGCGGGCATCGCCGTGTTCCGTCGCCTCGTGCGCGGTGACGGCGTGTTCACGGCCGATGGCGACCACATCCACCACCGGCTGATCGGCATGGGGCTCACGCCGCGCCGTGTCGTGGTGATCCTGTATGCGGTGGCCGCCGTCTTCGGCGCGCTCTCCCTTCTCACCATGACCTCGCGCAGCCAGGTCGTCGGCCTGGTGGTGATCGCATCCAGCATCGTGACTTGGATTGGTGTGCAACAGCTCGGCTATGCCGAGTTCTCGGAGATCCAGCGCTCGCTGCGCTACGGGCTCGGGAACGAGCGGCGGACAGTAGGAAACAACGTCTACCTGGCGTCGCTCACGGCGCAATTCCAGGCCGCGCCGGACCAGGCCGCGCTCTGGGCGAAGCTGGTCGAGGTGACGTCGCGCCTGCAGTTCGAGCGCGTGGAGCTCTGGCGTGGCCCGATCGGCGCCGCCACGCCTTTGACGCGGGAGCTGCTCTCACAGTGGACCGACTCCTCTGCCCGCACGACCGCGGAAGCCTCGTCAGTCTGGACCATCCCGGCCGCGCACAAGGGGAACGTGTTCGCGACGCTGAGGTTCACACGCTCCCTGAGCGGTCCCGCCCACTTCGAGCCCAGCTACCTCCTGAATGCGCTGCAGGAGGGCTTCGCCCCCCGGCTCCATGCGCTCCTCGAGCCCCCGGCCCTGATCGCACCCCCGCTTGCGCTGCAGGTCTCGCCTCCATCCGTATGACCTCGGACGAGATCACCATCGCCATCCCCACCTACCAGCGGGAAGCGGTTCTCGTGGCCACTCTCGAGGCACTGCTTGCCCAGGGGGGGAAACCGGATCTGCTCGTCGTGGACCAGACGTCGACGCACGAGCCCGCGACCCAACTGCGACTGGAGGGACTGGCGCGCGAGGGTCGCATCCGTTGGATCCGGCTTCCGGAGCCCTCGATCCCGCGAGCCATGAACACGGCGCTGCTGGAGGCGAGTCGCCCGGTTGTGCTGTTCCTCGACGATGACATCGAGCCGGCCCCCGGCCTCTTGGCCGCGCACGCGGCAAGCTACGACGACGTTCAGGCCTGGGGCGTCGTTGGGCAGGTTCTGCAACCGGGACAGGCCCCGTCTTCGGAGCGCGGCCGCTTCCGCACGTCGGGCCTACGCGCTTTCCTCGAGTTCCCGTTCAACTCCACGGAATCGACCTGGGTCACGAGCGTCATCGCGTGCAACTTCTCCGTGCGGCGCGACCGCGCGCTGGAGGTGGGTGGTTTCGATGAGAACTTCGTCGGCGCGGCGTTCCGGTTCGAGACCGAATTCTGCCGGCGTCTCTGCGCCGCGGGTGGACGCGTCCTTTTTCAACCGCGTGCCCAGATCCATCATCTGCGAGCGGACCGGGGTGGGACGCGTGCTTACGGGAGCCACCTCACCTCGTTCTCCCCCGCACACAGCGTAGGCGACTACTATTTCGCCCTGCGTCACGGCCTCACCGTCGAGTCCCTCGTCTACATCCTCTGGCGGCCCTTCCGCCACGTCCGGACGCGCTTCCATTTGCGCCGTCCCTGGTGGATCGCGCCCAAGCTCCTGGGAGAGGCCCGGGCGCTCGTGTGGGCCATTCGCCTCGCCCGACAGGGACCGCGTTACGTGCACGTGCCCTCCCGCGTCCCCGTCTGACGTCATGGTCACCTATGCCTTCATTGGTCTGGTGGGGCTGGCGACGGCCTTGGCGCTACGTGATTGGCGCCGCGGGGTCCTGTTGGGCATCGTGGTCGGACTGTTGCAGGATCCTGTTCGAAAGCTGACGCCGGGCACCCCCGCGATCATGGCGGTGTCGTCGTTCCCGGTCTGGATCGCCGTGCTCGTTCGCCTCCGTCTTTCCGAACCCGGGGCCTGGAGGCGCCTGCGTCAGGACTGGCCACGGGTGGCGCGGCGGATGATCATCTTCGTGTTCCTCCTTCTTCCCGCCGCCGCCATGGCGTTTCAGTACGGGCTCGGAGCATGGCGCCTCGTCGTCATCGGGCTCATGGGTTACGTCGCCCCCCTGGTGGGCGTCGTGATGGGGTACTCCTACACACGAAGTCCCGCCGAGCTTCGGACGTTGATGGTCCGCTACTGCGCGTTGGCCAGCCTCTTCATGACGGGCTCGCTCATCGAGTACGCCGGGTTGGCCCCCGCATGGCCCGCCGTCGGGACGGAGACCCTCGGCGTGCACTGGGTCCGCTACGCGGGGGGCGGGGTGTTCGATCTCATCTCCGGCTTCTTCCGCAGCCCCGACCTGATGGGATGGCACGCGGCCGCGCTGGTGATGCTCGCGTTGACGCTGGCCCTGGCCTCGCGCGGGCCGCAGGGGCTGCGCTGGCTCGTCCCGGCGACGCTGGCGGCGGTCTGTCTGGTGATTTCAGGGCGTCGCAAGATGGTCGTCATGCCCGCGGTATGGGTCGCGGTGGTGGCGATCGCAAACTTCCGCGCGGGCCGGCTGTCCCGTGTAGGCGCCCTGGGCGCGGTCGGCGGACTCACAGCGCTGGGACTCTTCTTCGCGGGCCGAGAGATGGCCGTCGGTGCGAGCTACTACGCGTATGCGCGGTCGGTTCAGGACGAGACCACCGGCCGGCTCATATCGGGCTCGTGGGACGACGTCTGGTACACCCTCCAGCAATCGGGGTTTCTCGGCGAGGGTCTCGGCTCGGCCTCTCAGGGTGCCCAACACGTCACCGAAGTGCGGGAACGGTCCTGGCAGGAGAGTGGTTTCTCGAAGCTGGTGATCGAGCTGGGGGTACCCGGTTTCGTCTGGGCCCTTGTGCTCAGTTCAACCCTCGCTGCCGCTTTGCTCTCCTGCCTATCGCGAGCGTCCGGGCCCGACAACCCCCTTCTCATCGGTTCCATCGCGTTCTGTGTCGCCAATGCCATGTCGTTCATCATCTCCCACCAGGTCTACGGCGACTTGCTGGTGGTGACCCTGAGCGCGTTCTTCGTGGGAGTGCCACTGGCCGGCCAACGGTGGATGCTCCCCGGCCGGTCGTGAGGGATGACCACGCGCGCGCCCTCCGCGTCCTCCTCGTCGACACTTCGCCTCTCCACCGCGTCGGCAGCATGCGCCGCTATGGCGACATGGTGATCGCGGCGATCGGTGGCGCGACCGGTTCCCGCGCGTTCGACGTTCGACGTTTGGAGCTCGCTCCTCCCCTTGGACTTTCCTCCCGGTTTCCCGCGCGTCTGGAGCCGTGGGGGCGGCGCGCGTGGTCACGGTTGTGGGCTCTCACAACCCGGGCACCGCGCGCGGACATCGTTCACGTGCTGGACGCGAGCAGCGGCCTCGCTGCCGGCCTTCGGCTCGGACCGCCCGTGGTGGCCACCGTCCACGACCTCATCCCCCTGCTGCAGCTTCGGGGAACGTTGGAAGGGGGCCGTCGGCCCAGCTTCCTGGCGCGGCGCGTGATCGAACGTACCCTGCTCGACCTCGCCCGGGCGCGCCGCGTGGTCGCGGACAGCCGTCGGACCGCGGACGACGTGGTCGAGCTCGCGCGCGTGGAGACCTCGCGCGTCACGACGATTCCCCTGCCGGTGCCGCCCGTTTTCCTGGACGGCGCGCCCCGACGTCCGCCATCGGAACCACCCCTGATCCTGCACGTGGGCAACGGCGGCTTCTACAAGAATGCGACGGGTGTGCTGAGGATCGTGGGTCGCATCCATCGACGCGTTCCCGTGCGGCTCGCGCTCGTCGGAGCTGCTCTCAGTCCGGACATCGAGCGGCTCGCCGGCGACCTCGGCCTGCGCGGACAGATCGACGTACGCCCGACCACCACCGACGCCGAGTTGGCCTCCTTCTACAGCGGGGCGACCCTCCTACTCATGCCGAGTCTGTACGAAGGCTTCGGCTGGCCGGCCCTCGAAGCAATGGCCAGCGGCTGCCCGGTCGTGTGCTCCACGGCGGGATCACTTCCAGAGGTCGTGGGTGACGCCGCCCTGACCGCACCCGCCACGGACGAGGAGGGATTGGCCGGACACGTGATGGCCATCCTCGGCGACACCGGCCTGGCCCAGCGGTTGTCCGCGCTCGGCCGCGCTCGTGCCGAAGGGTTCCGGTTGGAGGAGATGGGACGACGATTGGCGGCCGTGTATCGGGCGGCGGCGGAACCGGAAGGGGATCAACCGAGGTGACCCTCGACGTCGCGGCCAACCGTCGCGCGGTCAAGTACGCGCCTGGTGCCCTGATCGGTCGTGTCCTCTGGTCCTTCGCGCGTCCGTTGTTCCGCTGCAGTCCCCGGCCTCTGTTCGCGTGGCGACGGGGACTGCTGCGGCTCTTCGGGGCAACCGTGGGCGCGCATGTGCACGTCTATCCGTCCGCCCGCATCTTCCTGCCGTGGAACCTGGAGATCGGGGAATGGTCGTCCGTGGGCGACGACGTCCTCATTTACAACCTCGGCCGCGTGCGCCTCGGGCGGCGAGTCACGATCTCTCATCGCGCGCACCTGTGCGCGGGCACGCACGACTACCGGCGGCGGGACTTGCCGCTGCTCAAGCCGCCGATCTCGGTCGGCGACGACGCCTGGGTCTGCACGGACGCGTTCATCGGTCCGAACGTCACGGTTGGGGAGGGGGCGGTGGTCGGCGCGCGCTCGGTGGCGGTCCGAGACGTAGCGCCCTGGTGCGTCGTGGCGGGGAATCCGGCGCGGTCGGTCGGCACGCGGACTCTGAACGGAGACGTGACGAGCCCCGATCCTCCGGAGGCGCCGTGAGGTTCAGCGCCCTGGTGCTGACGCTCGACGAAGAGCGTCACATTGCCCGCTGCCTCTCTTCGCTTGCGCGCGCGGAGCGTATCGTCGTGCTCGATTCCGGCTCGACCGACGGCACACGCGAAGTGGCCGCCGGTTTCGAGCGAGTGACGGTCGCCGTCCGCGCGTTCACCAACTTCGCAGACCAGCGTAACTTCGGCCTTCGCGAGTCCTTCCGTCCGGGGGATTGGGTTCTCCACCTGGATGCCGACGAACGTCTCACTCCGGGCCTGGCGCTCGAGATCGACGCCCTCGACCCTGGCCCTGACGTGGTCGCCTACAACGCCGCGCCCCTCGTATTCCTGGGGGGCACGCCGATACCGCGTGCCTCGAGCTTTCCCGTCTACCAGACGCGCCTCACACGCGTCGGCGCTTTCGAGTTCGCGCCCTTCGGCCATGGCCAGAAGGCCCCGGAAGGGACGGGGGCGCTTCCGCACCTCACCGCGCCCTACGAGCACCATCCGTTCGAGAAGGGATTCGAGGAATGGAGACTGAAGCACGAGCGCTACGCGGTCCGCGAAGCCGAGGAGCTGCTCGCGAGGGAGCTCCGCGCGCCGACCTGGGACGTCCTGCGCGATCCCATCCGGCGCCGCACCTGGCTGAACCGGTTCATCGGCGGATCGGCGGTCCGGCCGTGGCTTGTCTGGAGCTATCTGATGTTCCCGCGCCTCGGCCTCCTCGACGGCCCCAAGGGCTGGGAGTACTGCCGGCGCCGGCGCTTGTACGAGGGGATGCTGCGCGACCGGATGCGCTCGCATCCGCGGAGGTGAGGGCGGCGGGAGCGCGGGTACGGCGGAGGAGCGCAAGACGGGCGCGGTACACTAACCTCGCCACGCATGCGCATCATCGTCAACGGTCTCTCCGTTACGAATCCGAGCGCCCATCACGTGCTGCTGGGCCATCTGGAGCGAGTGGCGCAGTGGACGCGCGGAGAGCATGATTTCCTCGTCCTCCACCATGCCGCCAACCGCGGCCTGCGACGGGACCTCGGACCGAACGTGCAGTGGGTGGAGTGCCCATCCGCGACCCGTCACTGGGGTGCGCGAACGGTGTGGGAAAGCGGCGAGCTGCCGCGTCTGGCGCGGCGGTGCGGAGCGGACCGCCTCTTCACTCCCGCGGGGACGGTGGTGCCCCGCTTGCACATTCCCCAGGTGTCTTTCGCCCAGAACCCCTGGTCGCTCGTGCGCGGCCTGCGGCGGACGCCCTTCGAGCGGGTCAAGGCCTGGCTCCAGCGGAAGGCGTACCGCGCCGCCATGGACCAGGCCCGGGTGATGGTCTTCAACTCCGAGTAACCTCGGAGGTGGTCTACCAGGCGATCGACGACGCGACCCATGACGCCGCCGCCCGGTCCACGGCCCTTCCTCGTCGCCCGCACACGATCCTCACCGTGTCCGTGATGGCGCCGCACAAGGGCGTGGAGACGGTCGTGGATGCCCTCGCCCTCGTCCGTAAGCGCGGTGTGCCCGCGGAGCTGCAACTGGCCGGGCCCTGGCCCCGCCCGAGCTACGAGCGATTCATCCGCGCCCAGGTCCGGCGGCTCCGGCTCGAGGACGCCGTCGTGTTCCACGGCCGGGTCAGCCGGGATGAGCTGCATCGCCTCTACGCGGAGGCGCGGGTCTTTTGCTTGATGAGCCGCTGCGAATCCTTCGGCATCCCCGCCGTCGAGGCCCAGGTCTTCGGGACGCCGGTGGTGAGCTCCGATTGCTGCGCCATCCCCGAGGTCTGCGGGGGAGGGGGCGTGTACCCGCCTCCCGGCGACGCGGACGCAGTGGCCGCGGCCCTCGTCTCCCTCCTCACCGACGAGCGCGCGTGGAGTGGACGGTCGGAGGCCGCGCGGGCCAACGCCGGCCGCTTCCGCTGGGACGAATGCTCACGGCCGTTGATGGCGGCCCTGGTCGCGTGAGGGCGAGAGTCCGTACCTCGCCCACCGACCGCTGGCACCGGTGGCTGGGCCGCGAAACCTCGTCGACCCTCTTCATCCCCGAGATCGACGGCCTTCGCTTCATCGCCATCGCGTCCGTG
>QHVP01000445.1 GCA_003222295.1 Acidobacteriota bacterium
GGGGGAGTTGATCGTCCACGACACGCACAGCCCACATGGGTTGTACGTCAATGACACGCGCGTGAGCGGACAGGCGCCGCTGCGGGACGGTGACGTGCTCTGGCTCGGGAAGCCCGGCGACGAGACGAGCGTCATGCTCCAATGCCGGATGGCCGGGGCCGCCCTGCCCGTGGTCGTGATGCCGGAGGAGGATCTGAGCGATCTCCTGGCCGTCTCGCCCGCGGAGCCGCCGCCGCCGGCCTCCCCGGTCGCGGCCGCGCCCGAAGCGCCGAGCGAGGACGTGTTCTTCATGGAGGAGCCCGCCGCGCCGGCGGCGGCCGCCCCGCCTCCGCCCTCGCCTCCCCCGCCCGCCGAAGACAACCTGTTCTTCGTCGAGGAGCCGTTCGACGCGTCGGCGTCTCCTCCCGCCGCGGCCGCCCCGGTGCGTCCGGCTCCGGCGCCGGAGCCGCCGCCGGTGCCGCCTCCAAAGGCGAGCGCCGCCGCCAAGCCGGCGCCCCCGCCGATCCGCCGCCACGGTCCGACACCGCCGCCTTCGGCCGCGCCGGAGCGGGATGACGAAGCCGAGCCGCCGCGGCCGCGCAGCGTGGCGCCGCGCCCCGTGTCCACGCCACGGGCCGCCACTGCCCCCGGTGGGCGGCGGTCCTCGCCGCCCGTCGCCCTCATCGCGGGCGCGGCTCTCCTCCTCGTCGCCGTCGGGGCGGGTGTCCTGTTCGTGCGCTCGCCGCGTGCGCCCGCGATCGCGTCGATCACGCCGGCGCGCGTGGGGCTCGGCCAGAGCGTGACGATCGCGGGCACCGCTTTCGGGGCGACGCCGCAGGCGAACGTCGTCTCGTTCGGCGGAAAGCCCGGACGTGTCGTCCAGGCTTCGCCGACCCGCCTTCAGGTCGAGATCCCCGAAGTTGCGGCCGTGGCCGGCCGCGACACGCCCGTACCGGTCGTCGTCCTCGTGGACGGACGCGAATCGAAGGCGGCGACGGTGGCCGTGTTCGAAGCCCCGCGCATCCACGGCATCTCGCCATCGGTCGCGATGCCCGGGGAGGAGGTGGTGCTGGCGGGAGCGGGGTGGGGCGCGGGCGCCACCGTGCAATTCGGGAGCGTGGCCGCCACCGTGCTCGACGCTTCGCCGACGTCCCTCAAGGTCACGGTGCCGGCGCTCCAGGGCGCGCCCGGCACGGAGTTCCCGGTGCGCGTGACCACGGGCGCCGACACGTCCAACGCCGCTCCCTTCGTCGTCGGCCGCCTTCCTCTCGTGCTCTCGATCTCGCCGGCGAGCGCGGCCCCCGGTGACGTGGTGACGGTGGCGGGCCGGGGCTTCGACGTCAAGCCGGCCGCCAACGACGTGCGCGTGGGGGGCACGCGCGCGCTGGTGGCCGCCGCCTCCGGCAGCGAGCTCAAGGTGATCGTGCCGCGCGCCGCGCCGGGAGAGACGACCGTCGACGTCCGGCTCCCGGGCGTGGAGCACGTCGGGCAGTCCCGACTCGTGGTCGCCGCCCCTCCCGATCCCATCGACCTGCGCTTCGTGGCCGAGCCCTTCGAAGACACGCCCGGCCACGAGCACGCGGTCCTCACGACCGGCCTCGGCCCGGCGTTCGTGCTCAGCGCCAGCGGCGGCCGGTCGGTGGGCGAGCGGGCGCTGGAGGCCGAGCGACGGCTCAACGAGGCGGGGGCGGCGCTGAAAGGCACCGTCGACGGGGACGTGCGCGCGCGCGGTCTCGACGGCAGTCCTTCCCTCGTCGTGGCCGGACGCGACGCGCCGCTCCTCGACGTGACGATCGACGATGCCGCCGGCTACGAGGAGGACTGGACCGGCCTGAAAGACCGCGCGGGGCCCATCTCACCGGCCCGGGTGGCGGTATGGTGGGAAGCGGTCGCGCGCGACCTCGTGCTCCTCCTCGTGCGCGGCGACAAACCGCATTTCGCCGCGGACCTCGCCCCCGAAGGCCGTGTGCTCGCCGACCTCCATCCGCTCGCGCGGAAGTACGTGACCGTCGGCGTGCCGCGGCAGGTCATCGCCGAGGCGCGGCCGCCGATGCGCGAGGCGCTGCGAACGGTCGGCTTGCGGATACCGGCGAGCGTGAAGGAGCCGTCCGCCGCCGCGCCCGGCGGCACGGGGCAGCCGGCGGGCGCCACGACGGCCGGTCCCGCGGCCGGTCCCGTGCTCCGGCTCGACGGCCGCTGGTCGGGTTCGGAAACGGACTCCGGGCGGCTGACCTACATCACCGCCGTCTTCGCCGGCAGCGGCGGCACCTTCACCTACGAGCGCGCCCTGAGCGTCACCCAGCCGCTCCTCGGCGTCGTGCAGCAGAAGGGCGCCGTCCGCTTCTCCGTGCAGACGGGCGCCGGCCCCCGGTACTACCAGGGGAAGTGGGACGGCCAGAAGGTGACGGGGACGGTCTCCGTCGATCCCGGCGGCAAGACGACGGTGGGCACCTTCGAGCTCGCGCCGGGTTAGGAGTCCGTGGTCCCACCCTTCAACTGGACACACTCCTCGCGCACGGCGGCGCGTTCCTCGTCGCTGAGGCCGATGAACTCCAGGGCGGCCCGATAGCGCACCACGCTCTCTTCGCCCGCGTCGTCGAAGCCGTAGATGAAGCTGCGCACGACGCGGCAGCGCAGCGTCAGCTCGCCGGATCCCCGCCGGGGCAGCCGCAGCAT
>QHVP01000448.1:0-4062 GCA_003222295.1 Acidobacteriota bacterium
GTTCCAGCGCGCGGGAGCGTCCCCGCGAAGGGCAACACTCCGTCCGGGAGACGTGGCTCCAAGCGCCGTGGGGTCGAGGCTGATCGATGGCTGAAGAGCCGAACTACCTCGCGCACGCCTTCAAGAGCCAATACAACCTGATCGGCCTGGGGACGGCGCTCGGGTTCGCCGTACTCAGCGGCACGCTGCTCCCCATCATCGTCGCCGCCGGCATCGAGATGGTCGTGCTGCCGCTCGTCTCCGGCAGCGGACGCTTCCAGCGCCTCGTGCGCGCGCGCACCTCGGAGGAGGCGGACGAGCAGACGGCGGCTCGCCGGCGCCTGGAAGCCTCGGAGATGCTGCAATACATGCCGGAGGCCGAGCGCAGCCGCTACCGCGCGCTGCAGGCCCTCACCAACGAGATCCGCCAGAACTACAAGGGCATGGATTCCAGCTCGCAGATGCTGCTCGAGCAGCTCGTGGAGAAGCTGGACTTCCTGCTCAGCTTCTACCTGCGCATGCGCTACTCGCTCACCCGCTACCACAACTACTTCAGCAGCACCGACCCCGAGCGCATCCAGGAGCGGGTCGCGATGCTCGAGCACGAGATGAAGTCGGGACCGGAGCGCGTCCAGCAGATCAAGGCCCGCACGCGATCCGTCCTCCAGAAGCGGCTGGACCGCTACAAGAAGGCGCTCGAGAACCGCGACCTCATCGACGCCCAGACGGAAACCGTGCAGGAGGTCCTGCAGCTCCTGCGCGACCAGAGCTACTCGTTGCGCGACCCGCGCAGCATCACCGAGCAGATCGACGGTCTCGTCAGCTCCGCGGAGGAGACCGAGCGCGGGGTCAAGGACATGGAGGAGATCCTCGCCGTCGAGAACGAGATGCTCTCGTCCGGTGGCCTGGACGCCGACATCGAGGCGGAGCTGCAGGCGAGCCGGGCCGGGTCCTCCGCGGCCACCTCATCGCCGGCGCCCGTGCGTGCGCGCGTGCCGCCGCCCCCCGGCTCGCCGCCGCCCCCGCCGCGCAAGAAAGTGACGCACTAGCGGAGGGAGATGCCGCGCCGGCGCGCCGTGCTCGCAGTCGTGGCGGCCGCGACCTTTCTGGCGGCGGCCGCGCTGTCGCTGATGGAATTCGACGCCTCGCGGCTGGGCCAGGCCGCGCTCGCGCGCGCTGGCGCCCTCACCGGCGGGACCCTCTCCGCGCGCGCCTTCCGGCTCCGGCCCTTGTCCGGCCTCGTCCTCGAAGGCGTCGAGGCCACGGCGAGCTTCACCGTAGGGCAGGCCGTCGCGTCGATCGAATCGCTGGTCCTGGACCATCGCCCGCTGCGGCTGCTGCGCGGCGAGGTCGCCGTCGACCGCATCGTCCTCGTGCGGCCGCACATCCGCCTCGCGGAGACGGCGGCGCCGCGGCGGCGGGTCCTCCCGCTCCTGCTGACCGTGGCCGCGAGCGCGAGGGCGGCCGCTTCCGATGGCGCGACGGTCGTCGTGCGCCCCACCGCCCCCGGCGCGTCCACGCCGCGCGCGATCGTCGGACGTCTCGTCTCGACGGCGTCGGGATGGACGGCGGAGGCCACGCCCCGCGCCGGCGCGATCGTCTTCCGCGGCGTCCCCTCCGGTCCGGCCGAGCTGACGGTGGAGGGGTCGCGGCTCGCGCTCGTCCTCGACCCGTGGGAATCGGTCGAGGTCGACGCCAGGGTCCCGGCCAAGGGGAGGCCCGTCCTCGCCATCCGGAGACGGACCCCGGCCGCCCTGCGCACGTCGCTGGATCGCGACGACCTCCACGGATTGCCGTCGTCCGGCGACGTCGTCTCGCTGCTGGAGACGGCGGAGCCGGTCACCGTCACCGACCGCATCGACGGCGGAGGGCTCTGGACGGCCGACCCGGCGCGCCTGACCGCGCGGGGCGGCTCCTGGACGGAGACGACCTACCTCTGGGACGGCTTCGACGTCACCGACCCGTGGCGCGGCGGACGTCCGCTCGTCCTGGCCCAGGACGAAGCCGTCGCGTCGGCGGCGCTCCTGTCGGCGGCGGTCCCCGCGAGCGTGCCGGGGAGCGCGGCCGTCCTCGCCCTCGAGGCGGCAATGCCGCCGGGCACCTGGAAGGGAGCCCTCCACGGCGACACCGCGCTCGGCAGCGCGGACACGAGCACGCCACCGCCTCGCGAGCGGCTCGAGCGGGGCCGAACCCTCGGCCTCGGCGGAGGCGGCCCTCTCTCCGGGCGCGTTGCCGTCCAGGGCGCTCTCGACTGGAGGGATTCCGCGCGGACGGAGCAGGGCGAGACGCCGCGCCTCACGTCGCGGCTCGCAATGGCGACGCTCGACAGCACGTGGCGCCCCCGTGACGGCGACGCCGTGCGTGCGGTCGCGGTCGGGCAATGGGGGCGGCGTCCGGCCGACCGCGGCCTCTGGCGCGGCGGCGGTGGCGCGCGCGACGCGCGGACGCTCGCAGAAGCGCGGTGGGAGCACCGCGGGGAGGATGGCGCGCTCTGGTCCGCCCGCGCCGGGCACGTCCGGGCGCGGACGGACGGCCTCGAGCCCGCCGCCTCCATCGAGCGCCTGGAGGACGGCCCGATCCCGGAAGCGGTCGGCGACCGCCCGGCCACGCGAGCGCGCTCCGCGGCCGCGGTGTCGTTCCATCCCCCGCCGCTCGGGGCACGCGTGCGGCACGACCTCCGCATCGAGGCCACGCTCGCCCGCGTCCGCGATCGCACGATGCCACGCTCACCGCCGCGGACGGCGTCACCGCCGGGCCGCTCCGCATGGATGCGGGCCTGCGCGCCGACACCGTTCATGGCCGCGACGCGCGCGCGCCCGCCGGCGTCGCCTGGTGGAGCGTGACCCCGTGCCTGTCGCTGCGTTGGGCGGCGCTCGCGCGGGATCGCCTGGTCCTGTGGGCGGCCGCCACGCGTCGTGCGCACCGCCTGCCTCTGGACTGGCTGCAGTGGGGCGATGCCGACGCGCCGCGGGCGGAGGTCCACCGCTGGACGGACGCGGACGGCGACGGCGTGGTCGAGGAAGGGGAGATCGGGCCGTGGGTCGGGCGCGCGGGTCCCGGCGCGCCGGTCGGCGCGCTCGGACCCGGCCTCCGGCGACCGCGGACGGACGAACTGCTCGTCGCGTTCGAGACCCACCTCTCGCACGCCCTCGCCGTCCGGTTCGCCGGCGTCGATCGCCGCACTTCGCGGCGCGCGGAGTCGGTGAACACCGGCCTCGGCCCCGACGCCTACACGATCCGCTTCGTCACCGATCCCGGAGGCGACCTCGCCGGCAGCGCGGACGACCAGCGCCTGCCCGTCGCGGAGCGGCAGGCGCCCGGAGAGGCGGACGCGTTCGCGCTGGCCAGCCCCGAGGGGCTCGACGCGCGCTACCGCGGAGTCGATCTCACGCTCGACCTGCGCGTGCGGGACCGGCTGCGCGTGCGCCTCGCCGGCACCGCGCATCGGGTGGACGGAGCGGCCGCCTCCCGCGGCTTCCGCGCCGTCGAGAACGACCCCGGCCTCCTCGGCGAGCTCTTCGACACGCCGAACGGCGACACGAACACGGAGGGACGGCTCTTCTTCGACCGGGCCTACACGATCAACCTCTGCGGCCTTCTGCGCGCGCCCGGGCGGCTGCGCCTGGGCTGGGTGGCGCGCTATCAGGACGGCCAGCCCTTCGCGCGCGTCGTCGTCGTCCCCGATCTGCCCCAGGGGCCGGACTTCGTGCGCGCCGTCCCGAACGGACGGCATCGCTTCGCCTACACGCTGACCGTGGACGCGCGGCTCGAGAAGGACCTCGCGATCGGCCGCCGCCGGCTCGCCCTGCGGCTCGAGGCGTTCAACCTCCTGCAGACGCGGCACGAGGTCGAGGAGGACGTGGTGAGCGGGCCGGCCTTCCGCACGCCGGCGCTCGTCCAGCCCCCGCGCGTCCTGCGCGCGGGCCTGCGTCTGGAGCTCTAGCGTGTGCGTACCGGGCGGCGGACGTGGCCGAGAGGACGGAGCTGTTGCTGACGACGCCGGTGGAGAGCCCCGCTCCTCGGCGTACTCGAGGATGGTCTTGAGCGGCTCACCGTCGTTGGTCTTCCGGATGGCCGTGTCGG
>QHVP01000448.1:4237-7672 GCA_003222295.1 Acidobacteriota bacterium
GGTCTTGTAACCGGTAAGGAACTGGCCGTCTTCGGACCGACGGCTTCAGGGAGGACCGCGAGGGGATCTCGATCTACACGTTGCCCCCGCGAGCGATAGTCTCCTCGACCCTCCATCCCGGCGGGTCGCGGGGGCCCGATCGTTGCTATTCGCCGATCAGGTGCACGGCCAGCTCGCGCCGGTGCCGGCCCGTCCGATGCTCCCAGACGAAGAGACCCTGCCACGTGCCCAGCAGCAGCTCGCCCGCACGGAACGGGATCTGCTCGGAGGTTCGGGTGAGCGCCGCCTTCACGTGCGAGGGCATGTCGTCGTCGCCCTCCGCAGTGTGGGTGTAGAGGGGATCGCCATCGGGAACGAGACGGTCGAGGAAGGCCTCGAGGTCGCGGCCTGCGGCCGGATCCGCGTTCTCCTGGATCACGAGGCTGGCCGAGGTATGGCGGATGAAGATGGTGCACAGCCCCTCGCGCAGGCCGGACGCGCGCAACCGCTCACGCACCGCGTGCGTCACGTCGTTGAGGCCGCGGCGGGTGGTGACGTGCACGGCGTCGATCTGCTGCCTCATGGCCTCGCCGGTCTCGCCCCTCAGGGGGTGGCGCTCGACTTCACGACGACCGCTCCCACGCGCGCGCGCACCGTCCACGCCTCTCCGCGCCCGCCCTCGCGCACGGGCAGGGAAGCGGCAATCGAGGCGCTGTGCGGCGCCACCACCAGCGGTCCCGTGGTCCCCCGCACGGCCCCGTCGGGCCCCATCCAATCGAAGGCCACCGGGAACGGGAAGCGGCTGGGCTCTTCGAACGCGAGCTCCGCCCGCAACGTGGGCGGCCCCGCCTCGACCTCCGGCCCCACGGTCAGCCGCCCGAAACGCGGCAGGTAGGGCGGCAGGCGGGCGAAGAGCGGCTCGATCTCGCCCTTGGTGATCTCCTTGTAGATCCAGTGGGCGGGATCGAGCGGAAACTCGCGGAAGAGCGCCGGCAAGCCCTCGAGCAGTCCGCCCTCCGGCTGGTCGACGGTCACCACGAAGAGGTCGCGATCCTCGTCGTAGGCCCGGGCGAGCAGAAGGGCGAGGTCGTTGCGCGAGAGGCCCCAGCCTTCGATCCCCCACGCGTTGATCAGACGGACGTCGAGGTCGGGACGGCGACCCTCGTACCGCCGGTAGTACATCGTGATCGCGTAATAATGACGCGAGTCGTCGTCGATGTAGATCGCACCCGCGGGGAGGGTGTCGAAGAGGAGGCTCGTGTAACGTTCGACGTCGCGGAAATGCCGCTTGTCCGGGTTCACGACGTAAGCAGTCCCGTCGTGCGTGTTCTGGAGCCCGGTGTTGTCGTATCGCCGCTTCCAGAAGCCGTCCGCCTGCGCCCACCGGCTCACGCTCTTGTACACGAAAGGCGGAGTGCCCAGAGCGGCGGCGGCGACGAGGAGGCTGATGGCCCACTGCACGGCGGCCTTTCGGTGGGCGAGGGCGCGCCGGGCGGCCTCGACGCCGAAGGCGCCCGCGAAGGCCAGGATCACGAAGCTGGGCAGGAGGAAGGCGAACCGGTCCCAGGTGTCGTAGAAGGCGAAGAAACCCGTGTTCACGCCCAGCATGGTCAGGAGCCCCCACCAGGCGGGCCGTCCCCGCCCGCGTCGCGCGAGGACGACCGCGCCCACGGCCACCAGGACGAGGAACGGCGAAGGGAATTGCAGGGCAAGCAGGAAGAGGACGTCGCCCAGGTTCTTCCCGGCGTCGCCCGCGAACATCAATCCCGTGAAGCTCCCTCCCAGCGCCTCGTGCAGGGTGCTCCTGAAGGCGCCTCCGGAGCGCGCCACGTCGTGCCCGAACGTCACCAGGTAGGGGACAGCCCCGGCCAGGCCCATCCCCAGGCAGGCGCCCGCCAGCCGCCAGCGCCAACGCGCACCCTCGCCGGGCGGCGGTCGGCGGAGCCAGAGCGCGAGGACCACCAGGGCGCCGAGGCCGAGGATCCCCATCTGGGCATGGTTGAAGAGAGCGAGGCCGGAGAGGAAGAAGAGGAGTCGCAGCCACCGTCCGTCCCCCGTCCGGTCGAAGCGGACGAGCAGGCCAAGGGCCATCACGACGAGGAGCGCGTTCATGGCGTAGCACTCGACGATGGTGCTGTGCCACCACATCGACTGCGAGACGCCCAGGCAGGCGGCGGAGAAAGCGGCGGTGAGGCGCGAGCCGACCGTCTCGACGATCAACAGGGGAAGGTGCGTGAGGATCCACCCGGCCATGATGGTCAGGTTGTGGTTGTTGACGGCCGTGCTCAGGTTGAGACGGTACATGGCGTCGACCAGGATGGCGGTGTCCGACATCCCGATCGTGGGCGCCACCGTCCACCGGTAGAGGAGGAAAGGCAGGAAGAGGAAAGGGTGGGCGGCGAGGAGGGCGAGGGCGTGGGTCGCGACCGCCTTCACTTGCCCTCGCGCACGGCTTTCCTGGCCAGCCCATCCACGACTCCCGGAGCGAAGATGCGGAGGAGCCGGCTCAGCCGGCCGCCGCGCCAGTTCGTGATCACGAGCCGCTGCCGGCGCTCCATGCCCGCGACGGTGAGGGCGGCGCACTCCTCCGCGGTCATGATCCTGTCCTCCTGCATCGGGCTGGCGCCGAGGGGCTGGCCGTCCGGCCCCGCCGCCCGCCGATGGATCTCCGAGCGCACGAAGTAGGGCGCCACCATCGTCACCGACACGCCGGTGCCGTCCAGCTCGATGCGCAGCGAGTCGAAGAACCCGAAGACCGCGTGCTTGGTCGCGGCGTAGCCGCTGCGCGTGGGCACGCCGGTGAGGCCGGCCAGGCTGGCCATGACCACGATCTGGCCCCGGCTCTTCTTGAGGTGCGGGAGCGCGTAGTAGGTGGGATACACGCAGCCGAGATAGTTCACCTTCATGAGGCGCTCGTAGACGGAGAGGTCCTCCGTCTCGTCGAAGCGCGCGAGCATGCCGACGCCGGCGTTGTTGACGAGGACGTCGAGACACCCGAAGGCCTCGACCGTCCGATCGACGAGGCGCCGGCACTGGTCGATCGAGGTCACGTCCGTGGGCACAACCCGCGTCTCCGCGCCCGCCGCGCGGCACTGGGCGGCGACCTCCTCCAGACGGGCGGTGTCGCGCGCGGCCAAGCCGAGGCGCGGCCGCTGCGGCGCCAGGGCGAGGCACAGGGCCTTGCCGATGCCCGACGAAGCGCCGGTGACGACGATCGACTTGCCGGTATACAGGGCCATCAGGAGTCTCCCGCCCGGGCGGCGGCGAGCAGCCGCGGGTTCGACACGGCTCGACGGATTCTAGTGTGCTCGCGATCGCCATTGACAGGCCTGGGATCAGGGACTAGGCTCCCCTCACCGCATCACTTCGCACCGAGCCTCGCGGCCGCCCGGTCATCTGGGGGCTATCCGCCTTCTCCTCGCCGAGCCGCCTGCGCCGCCCGCAAAAAGGAGTCCG
>QHVP01000449.1:0-3776 GCA_003222295.1 Acidobacteriota bacterium
CTTCTTGCCGATCAGCTTCTTGCCCGGCCTGGGGAGGGTGCCCGTGAAGCAGGGCTGCTCCGACTTCATGTCCACGTAGTACCAGCTCGACACGCCCTCAGGGCGAAAGTAGACGCGACTCCGTGCAAGCTCGGCGGCGGGAGTGAAGCACGCATTCATCTTGGGATATTTGCCCACGACGATGCAGCCCACGGCCTTGTGGTCGATCTCGAGCGCCTGCGGCTGGGCGACGGCGGGGATGAGCAAGGCGAAGGCTGCGCTGAAAATCGTGCCGCGTCTCATATGCTCATCGCTCCTGGGAGGGCTGTCCGGTCGTCAAACGCAACTTACTTCTTGTCGAACGTAAAGGCGATCCGCTCGCCGGGGTTACCCCTCAGTCGGAACGTCACGGAATTGCCGGCGATGGCGACCACGTCGCCGGCCAGGACGCGAATACTGCCGGCGGCGATGGCCTGCGAGCTCAGGAATTCGAAACGCCACATCCCCGCCTTGCCCTTGCCCTCCACCAGCGTGGCTTCGACGTGGTTCTGCCCATCGCTGAAGGCAGCCATCCCGTACGCTCGCCCCACCCCCGGGTACGACGCGGCCGATCCGTTGACCACGAGCTGCAGGCGGCCACCCTCCACTCCGACGTCGCTCGACCAGGCCAGCGCTCGACGCACGTCTTTGAAGTACGGATAGGGACCACAGGTGCTGGTCGCATTGAAGAACTGGATGGTCGTGCTGGACTGCAGGCCGCAAGAGTTTTTCACCACGGCCCCGAGGTCATAGCACTTGAGCACAACGCCCGGCGCCTGAAGAGTCAGCGTGGCGCTGAAGGTCGGCGGCCCGCCCGTCGCGGGCTGTGAGTCCTCTTGGACCGGCGGCTTCGACGGAGTGCAGGCCGTGGTGTCGCCCTTGTAAGTCGCCGTGACCGTGACGTTCGCTATCCCCTGCGGATCCGTGGCGTCAACGGTCACAACGGTTCGGCCAACGTCGACGGCGCAGTTCGGGCTGGTAATGGTCGGAGGGGGCGGTGCAATGCACGGCGGCAGGGTAGTGGAGGTCGTCGTGGTGGTCGTCGTAGTCGTCGTCGTTGTCGTCGTGGTGGTCACGATCGTCGGCGGGGGAGGAAGCTGGGCGATGACCGTCCGCGTGCGGGTCTGACTCAGGCCACCCGTGTCCACGACGCTCCCTTCGAACGTGTAGCTGCTGTCGAGGGCGCTGACGTCGCGGCTCGCTGCACGGAACGAGGCCGCGTAGGTGTGAGTATCGATACAAGACCCGGACGCCGTGCTGCCGTCACCAAAGGTGAAAAAGAACGACAGCGGCCCGCCCTCGGGATCGGTGCTCGCGCACATGTCGAAGGTGACGGTGAGAGGGCCGAGACCCTGAGGGGGATCCGGAGTCGTCTTCAGCACCGCATTCGGCGGCTTGTTCCCCGTGGGAGGCGTGGTGGTCGTGGTCGTGGTGGTCGTCGTCGCCGGAGCGAGGGTCGTGGTCGTGTTGACGCTCGAGGCGACAGTGGTGGTGGTGTCGTTGTTGTTGCTCGCGACGATGGCCGCGGTGCCGGCGACGGCGGCGCCCGCGCCCACGATCCCGACCACCGCCGCCGTCCCGATCCCGCCGCCGACGAAGCCGGCGGGGACGGCCGGGAACACCGCGACCGTCGCGTTGTTCAAGAACGGCGCGACGGGCACGTTCTTCTTGCATTCCTGGGCCGACTTCACCACGATGGGATCGAACTCGGCGGTGCGCGCGGGCTCGAAGGCCTTGTTCTGCGCCTCGACGTAGTACTCGATCTTCTTGCCGATCAGCTTCTTGCCTGGTCTGGGGAGCGTTCCGGCGAAGCACGGCTGGTCCGACTTCATTTCGACGTAATACCAGCTTGGAATACCCTCTGGCCGGAAGTACACGCGGCTGCGCGCCAGACTCGACGCGGGGGTGAAGCAGGCGTTCATCTTCGGATACTTGCCGACGACGATGCAGCCGACGGCTTTATGGTCGATCTCGAGGCCCTGGGACATGGCAATGGCCGGCGTCAGCGTCGTCAGGATCAATCCCATCCAGATCAACCGTCCGGTCATGCGTGCGCTCCTGACTCCCGAGCCAGCCTTCACTGAGCGGCCCGCGCGCTCGGGCGCCGCCGGGCTCCCAAATGAGAACTTGAGCGCGCACATTACCGCCCGCCCGGCAGGCTGTCAATGAACGCAGCGCAGATGGCGCTGCCGCCGCGCGAGACGAGCGTCCGTGGTTCGCCGCCGAACTCCTGGAGCGTCGTGGTTTGCGGGCTCGTTGTGATGGGAATCGCAGTCCGGCTGCCTACCATGCCTCTCACGCCCGACGTCGACGACTCGGTGTTCTTCGTCCGCGGTGTGATCCGGTACTCCATCGCCGACATGCGTCCCCATTGGCCTGGATACCCCGTGTACATCTGGCTCGGGAAGCTCATCGCGGCGGCGGTGGACGATCCGACCCTGGGTCTCCATCTCCTCTCCGCCCTCGCCTCGGCGCTCACGGCGTGGCCGCTCGCGCTCGTGACTCGTTCCTGGGCGCTCTCGCTGGGGGTGCCGGAGGCGACCGCGGGGCGGTGCGGATGGGCCACGGCCGCGCTGTGGCTGGTCACCCCGATGGCGTGGGTCACCGGCGGACAGATCGTGAGCGATCCGCTCGGGCTGCTGTGCGGGGCGACCCTGCTCGCCTTGTGCGTGACCGGTGCGGACGGCGGTCCGGGCCGATGGCTCGCGGCGGCCACGCTCGCGGGAATCATGCTCGGCGTCCGCCTCGTGAACGTCACCATGCTGGGACCGCTCCTCGCCGCGTCCTGGCGGCGACGCGCGGAGAGATGGCGCGGGATCCCGGCGCCGCTGGCGCTGCTCCTGGCCGGAGCGGCGGGTGCGCTGCCGTGGATGATCTGGTTGCTCGCCCGAGATCCCTGGGCCTTCGTCCACGGTGCGGGTGCGCATGTCGGTGGCCACTTCACGCGTTGGGGCGAATCGCTATGGACGGACCATCATCCGCTGACGCGACCGCTCCGCGCCCTTCGTACGCTGGCCGTGTACGGCCTTGGAGGGCGGCTGACCGACTGGCCCGGTCTGATCGTGTCGGCCGCCTGGACCGCGGTGCTGGCCATGGCCGCGGCCGTCCGGCCGTGGCGGGGCCCCGTCTCACGAGTCGTGCTGCTGTGGGGTTTGCCCCACCTGCTCTACGTGTTCGTTGGCCACGACATCGAGTTTCCGCGGTACATGCTCTCCGCGGTGGCTCTGCTCACCGTCCTCACGGGCCTGGTGCCCGTCCGGTTCGGCCACGCCGGTCTCGCGGCCTTGGCCGCCACCGTAGCCGCGATGATGGCGGTGAGCGCTCCCCTCGCCCTGCGTCAACATCACCAGCCGCCCACGGAAGTGCGGGTCGCGCGTTTTCTGGCCCTTCGGCGGCACCCGGCCATCGCCATCGTGGACCATCCCGGCTTGCCGTTCTATCTCGAGGGAACAGAAGGGGACGTCGTCTGGGCTGCGGCCGCGGCGGAAGAGATTCCCCGCTGGCAGCAGACGTGGGCGGGGGCGGGGCGGGAGGTCTTCGCGACGGCGCCGCCTCCCCAGGATCCCGGCGGATGGGTCCCGGTCGCGCATTTCTGCCGCGACCCGCTCATCAATCCCTATCTCAGTCGAGAGATCTGGCTGTTCGCACCCGTTTCCTTCGAGCCCGCGGCCGGCGGCCGCGGGCTCGAGTGTGACGAGCGCTGAGGCAGGGACTTCTAGGTGTTGACGGTCAAGTACGTGTAGCCCTCCAGCGCTTCC
>QHVP01000449.1:3906-4334 GCA_003222295.1 Acidobacteriota bacterium
CGAAGAGGTTGTGCAGGTCGCCCAGGATCTCCTGGTAGGCACCGGTGAGGAAGCTGGCCACGTAGTACGGCTCGCCGTTGAGCGGGTGCAGCTCGAGGTAGTGCTTGACGTCGCGGAGGTCGATGAACTGGTCCATCTTGCCGTCGCTGTCGCAGGTGAGGTCGGCCAGGATGGCCCGGCGCGTCGGCGCCTTGTTCAAGCGGTCAATGGGCATGGTGGGGAAGAGCTGCCGCACCGCCCAGTGGTCGGGCAGCGACTGGAAGAGCGAGAAGTTGCAGTAGTACGTGTCCGCGAGGTGCTTCTCGAGTCCCTCCAGCTCGTCGGGCACGTAGGGCAGGTCGCGCACGATCTTGAGGATCTTCTCGATGGTGGCGTAGAAGAGCTGCTCGACACGCGCGCGAGCCTTGAGGTCGACGATGCCCAGGTTG
>QHVP01000446.1 GCA_003222295.1 Acidobacteriota bacterium
CCCGGACGGCGTGTAGGCGAAGACGGTGTCCCGGAGCTCGTGCAGGCGCCTCCTCATGGGCTCCGGCGTGTCCAGGTCGGGTTGCCCGATGTTGAGGTGGTAGATGTGGATACCTCGCCGGCGCGCGTCGTCGGCCAGCGGCATGAGCTTGCGGATGGGGGAGGCCGGCATGAGACGCGCGCGGTCCGAGATCGGGGGCGTCATGAGGCCATTCTAGCTCCCGGAGCAGGGCTTCCACAAGCGCAAATTGCCGATCCCAGGGGAGGCGTCTCGGACCCACGAGGGGTTCGCCGAGCCACCAGGAGTCGTGAGGCCGGCCTTGGCGGTCGGTGAAAGGCGGGTGCATCGTGGAGCCGTGGCACGAAGTCGTCGCTTCCCTCGAGGTCGATGCCCGTCGGGGCACTTTCCTCCACCCGGTTCCCGCCCCCGGCAGTGCCACGGTCGTCTGGACCGACCCCGCCGCCGCGCCGCCGGCGGCCGAAGCGTCTCCGCAGGAGGTGGGTGACCGCAGCGCGCGTGACCCGCTGACCGGGCTTGCCTGCCGCGCCGCCCTCGTTCGCTCTCTCCAGGAGGCCCTGGACGCTCCGGTCGAGAGCGCACCCTTCGCGGTGGCCCTCATCGACCTCGACGGGTTCCGCGCGACGAATCAGGGCCTCGGTTATACGGCCGGCGACCGCCTGCTGCACGCGGCGGCACGGCGCCTGGAGACGTGCCTGCGCCGCGGCGACACCCTCGTACGGTTCGGATCCGACGAGTTCGCGATCCTGCTCGCCGACGTGCAGCCGGGCGACGTCTCACGCATCGGCGACCGCCTGCAAGCCGCGCTGAGCGCCCCCATCGACCTGGGCGGCACCGTGCTGTGCCCGCAGGCCAGCGTGGGGATCGCGGTGCGGTCCGTCCATCACACGCGGGCCGAGGACGTCCTCCGCGACGCCGAGCGCGCCCTCGGCCGCGCCCGCGCCGCGGGCAAGGGCCGCTCCGAGGTGTTCGATCCCGCGCTGGACCCGCGCGCCGCGACCCTCAGCCAGCTCGAGGCGGCCCTGCGCCGGGCCATCGACTCCGAGGATTTCCGCACGCACTACGAGCCGATGGTGTCGGTCAAGGGCGGTCAGGTGACCGGATTCGAGATCCTGCTCTGGCGGCGCTCGGGCGGAGGGCGCGCCCGCCGCTAGGCCCGGTGGGTCAGACGCACTTCGTCAGCTTCGGCGCCTTGCCGAGGGTGACGGTGTAGGGGTCGTGGGCGGGCTGGCCTTCCACGGTGACGGTGAACTCCAGCTTCTGACGGTCCAGGCGTCCTTGATAGCGGGCGGGCCGGCTCTGCGGCTCCTCCCCGGCAAGAATGGGTCCGCCGCCGGGCACGAACGTCCCCGCCACGCTGAAGCGGCCACGATCGTCGAGGCGAAGCGGGTGGTCGAGCGTGCCGTGCGCGCAGTCGAACTCCACGCGGCCGCCGTTGTCGGTGACCGTGAGCACGACGTGGTCGGCGCCCCAGGACCCGTTG
Source organism: Acidobacteriota bacterium (assembly GCA_003222295.1). Classification (GTDB taxonomy): domain Bacteria; phylum Acidobacteriota; class Vicinamibacteria; order Fen-336; family Fen-336; genus AA29. The sequence goes on from QHVP01000446.1 coordinate 1,502, forward strand.
GGCACGCGTTCGCCGCGGCAGCCGGAGAGCAGGACACCCGCGAGGACGAGAGACATCGTGCGCTGGATCATCGGCACCTCGTGGCCCGCACGGCCGCCGCGGACACTTCCAGCATACGACGCAAGGCGTGTGCGGGACGCGGGTCAGGTCTCCATCACCACGTGCGCGTCTCCCCGATGCGCAGCACCCAGGCGCGGTCGCCCAGGCCGCGCCGCGCCGCCTCGGCCAGGAAGCGTGCGGGCGGCTCCTCCAGCGGCTCGTCCGTGAGGTCGAACGTACCGAAGTGCATGGCGAGGGCGCGCGTGCAACCGAGGTCGAGCGCGGCCTGCACCGCCTCTTCCGGATCGAGGTGGACGGGCCGCATCATGGCCGAGGGCAGGTAGGCGCCGACGGGGAGGGCCGCCAGATCGATGGGGCCCAGCCGCGCGCCGATCTCGGCGAACCCGCCGAAGTATCCCGTGTCGCCCGCGTGGTAGAAGCGGCGGGCCTTTCCCTCGACCACCCAGCCCGCGCAGAGGCGGCGGTTGCGATCGGTGAGCCCGCGTCCTGCGAAGTGCTGGGCGGGCACACAGTGCACGCGCACGCCCGCGATCTCGATGTCTTCCCACCAGTCCAGCTCCGTGGCCTCTCCTCCGGCCGCGCGCACCACGTCCGCCATCCCGAGGGGCACGACGATGGGCGTGCCGCGGGCCACGAGCGCGCGCAGCGACGGCAGGTCCGCGTGGTCGTAGTGGTCGTGGGAGACGAGGGCGAAGTCGACCTTCGGCAGCGCCTCCAGGGGAACGCCCGGGGG
>QHVP01000056.1 GCA_003222295.1 Acidobacteriota bacterium
AAACCTCGCCCGCCACCGGCAAGTAAGGGCGGGTTGACGGCGTCGCTCCGCAACCGCCTCGAGCTCGTGGCGGGCGCGGCCCTGTTCTCCACCGCGGGCGCGGCCATCAAGGCCTGCGCGCTCACGAGCTGGCAGGTGGCCAGCTTCCGGGCGGGAGTGGCCGGCCTCGCCGTCCTGTGCCTCGTCCCCGCCGCCCGGCGCGGCTTTTCCGCGCGCGCGGCCCTGGTCGGCATCGCCTACGCCGTGACGGTGGTGCTGTTCGTGCAGGCCAACAAGCTCACCACCGCCGCCAGCACGATCTTCCTGGAGGCGACCTCTCCCCTCTACATCGTCCTGCTGCAGCCTCTGCTCCTGAAGGAACATGTTCCCCGCCGCGATCTCCGCGCGCTGGCCGCGCTGGCGGTCGGCCTGGTCCTGGTCCTGCTCGGCGCGCCCGATGCGGGCCCGACGGCTCCCAATCCCGCGCTGGGCAACGTGCTGGCCGCGCTGAGCGGGTGCACGAGCGCCATCATGATGGTCGGACTCCGATGGCTGGCCCGCGGCACCGACGATTCGGGGGCCGCGGCGCCGGCGGCGGTGGTGCTCGGAAACCTGTTCGCGTTCGCGGCCGTGCTTCCCATGGCCCTGCCCGTGGCGCCCGCGCGGCCGGTGGATTGGACCCTGGTCGTCTACCTCGGCGTGTTCCAGATCGGCGTCGCCTACGCGCTCCTGCTCTCCGCACTGCGGCACGTCGCGGCCCTGGAAGCGTCGCTGCTGCTGTTCGTGGAGCCGGTGCTCAGCCCCATCTGGGCCTGGCTGTTCCACGGCGAGAAGCCGGGGACCTGGGCCCTGGCCGGCGGCGCCCTCATCCTGGCCACGACGGCGGTGCGCGGATGGTCGGAGCGCGCCGGTCCGCTGCCGATCACTCCTCCTCCGGAATAGCGCCCCTCAGCGCGAGGCCGTGAGGCGCGCCCGCGCCAGATCGGCGTAGTAGGCGCTCTCGACCAAATAGTCCGCGCGCGGGGGAGTGTCGGTGCACTTGCGCAGGAAGCCGCGCCCCTCCTCCGCGAGGCTCGCATCGCCGTCCAGCATGGCGTCGCCGAGGAAGAACCAGGTGACGGGGTTGGTCGGCCCGAGCGCATGGGACTGGCGCAGGTACTCGATCGCCTTCGTCTTCGACACCCAACCCGTGATCAGGGGAATGCGCGGAGCCTGATGGTGCAGGCGTCCCAGCACCCGGTAGCCGCCGCCTTCCTCGAGCGCGGGGTCGAGCGCGATCACCGTCTCCGCGAGGTTGCGCAGCCGTCCGGCCACACCGGAGCGCGCGGCCGCGAAGGTGCCGCGGGTCAGCGCCCACTGCCCCAGATGCGCCGCCGTCCAGTAGTAGGCGCCGGCCGCGCCGTGCGTCATGCGCAACGCGGCCAGGCGCTCCGTCCCCGGCCTCGCTTCCACGCCCTTCTCCAGCCGGTCGACGGCGGCCTGGCCGAGGAGCCGTCCCTCGTCGAAGGTCCTCTTCCGCGCCGGAAGGTCCGCCCCGCAGAACGCGCCGCGGAAGTGGAGGGCCCGCAGCAGACGGGACAACGCGTCGAGATCGGCGGGTGAGGCGGCCAGCGCGCGACGATAGGCCTGGATCGCGAGGTCCGCCTCGCGTGGATTGGCGGTGCCGCCGTGAGCGCCCTCGGCACGGCGCGCGTAGTGCGCGTCGCCATCGGCGATCGAGGCCGCCACCCCATCCGCCGAATGGACGGTGGCCAGCGGGGCCGCCTGGAGGGTGCCCATCAAGGCGATCGCGAGGAAGCTCCGCCGCGCGGCGCGAATGGCTATCCGCTCCGCTTGGAGGCGACGGCATCGCCTTTACTCGCCCGCGACGACGCAAACACGGCCGCGGCGGCGGCGGCGCGCTGGCCGTCGGCAATGGTGTCGGGCAGACCGGTCCCGCGCAGGCCCGCGCCGGCCAGGAACAGTCCGGGCCGGCCGGCCACGATCCCGTCCAGCCGCGCCATGCGGGCGAGGTGGCCCACCTCCATCTGCGGCGTTGCCTGCGGCCATCGATACACGCGCTCGAGCACGGGCGCCGCGCGCAACCCGAGCACGGGACCCATCTCCCGGCGCGCGATCGCGAGCAGATCCGCGTCCGGGAGAGAGAGCACGTCCGGATCACGCGTCCCCCCGAGGAATGCGCGCAACAGGACGTGCCCCTCCGGCGCGCGCCCGGCAAACTTGGTGGACACGAAAGTGCACGCGGTGCAGCGGAGGCCCTCCCCGCGGGGCACGATGAGGCCGTAGCCGTCGAGGCGATGAGCGACGTCCTCGCGCCGGTAGCCCAGCGCGATGGTGGCCGAAGACGCGAAAGGGATCGATTCGAGGAGGCCCTGCGCCTCGGAGGACAGCGGCCCCATCAGGGGCGCGGCCGCGGGCGCCGCGCTGTTCCAGGAGCGTCACGCCCGCGCCCGTCCGGCGCCGGGCCGCGGGCAGGCGCGCCACCAGCGCATCCACGAGAGAGGCGAGGCCTCCGGTCAGGGAGTAGAAGGCGGATCCCGCCTGTGGCGCCCGCCCTCGGGACGCCCACATCCCGCGGATGAGGCTGCGATGGCGCGCTTCCAGATCCACGAACCGCGGGAACGTCGCGCGGATCGAGAGGCGCTCCGGATCGCCAGCATGGATGCCGGCCATCAGGGGCTCGCCAAGCCGTTCCACGGCCTCCTCCCCGAAGCGGCGCCGCACGAGCGACGCGATCGACTCGTCGTCGGTCGGGCGCCCGCGAGGCAGGACGAGATCGAGGCCCATGCGCAGCTTTCCCGGCCACGAGAAGAGCCCGCTGCGGAGGAAAGGGGCGATCCGCGTCGGCACCGCGAGCATCATGCCTTCGGGAAGCGCATGCAGCCGGCCACGACGGAGAACGAAGATCGTGCGCGTCTCGGGGTTGGTGGGGATGAGGCGATCGGCCAGCCCGAGCGCACGGCAGAGCTGGAGGCCTTCCGGCTTCTGGGCCAGGATCGAATCGGGTCCCGCCTCGACGACGAACCCGCCCGTCGTCTCCGTGCGAATCACCCCGCCGTAGCGCGGCGACGATTCCAGCAGCAGGAAGTCCCGTCCCGCCTCGTGCAGGGCGAGGGCGGCGGCGAGACCCGCGATGCCGCCACCCACCACGACGACGTCGGCGCGGGCGCTCGTCACCGCTCCCGGACGAGGTCGGCCAGCGCGCGGATGAAGGTGGGCGAGGTGTTGAGCGATTCCGTGCGGCCGACTTCGATGCCCAGGCGCCGCGCGGCCTGCGCGGCCTGGACGTCGATGTCGAACAGGATCTCCGTGTGGTCGCACACGAACCCGACGGGCACGGCCAGCACCCGCCGCGCGCCCTCGGCGGCCGCGGTGGCCAGGGCCTCCTCCAGCGGCGGCCCCAGCCAGGGTTCGGGGGTGCGGCCCGCGCTCTGGTACGCCCGCGCGTAGTCCGTGACGCCCGCGCGCTCGGCCACGCCGCGGGCAGTGGCCGCCACTTCCTCGGGATAGGGGTCACCCTGAGCGACCACGCGCAGGGGCAGGCTGTGCGCAGTGAAGAGCACGCGGTCCCAGGGTCCGGCGGCCCGCGCCGCGCGCACCTTCTCCGCGAAGGCATCGAGCAGGCCCGGATGTTCATGCCAGGACCGCACGAAGCGCACGGCCATCCCCGGCGGGCACGACGCCTCCACCGCCTCGCCGTACTTGGCGACGCTGAGCGTCGAATACTGTGGCGCCATCGGCACCGCCACCATCTCCCGCACGCCCGCGGCGGCCGCCTCCGCGAGCACGTCGGCAATGTAGGGTCGCCAGTTGCGCATGCCGACGTACACCGGCATCCCGTCCAGGGCGGAGGCGAGCGCGCCCGCCTGGGCGAGGGTGATGTCGGTGAGGGGCGAGCGCCCGCCGATGGCGCCGTAGTTGTGTCGCATCTCCTCGATCAGCTCCGGCGAGGGCGGGCGGCCTCCGCGCACGCGCGTCAGGTACTCCGGCATGTCGTCGAGCGATTCCGGCGTGCCATGCGCGAGGAGCAGGACCGCCTTCACGGCGCGGCCACCGGGGACGCGGTCACCATGTGCACGTGCTCGACGACGGCCTTGACGTTTTCGATGGGCGTGCCGGGAAGGATGCCGTGCCCGAGGTTGAAGATGTGGCCGGGCCGGCGGGCGGCCCGGCGCAGCACGTCGTCCACGCGCGCGAGCAGCCGATCGCGCGGCCCCAGCAGCAGCGTCGGATCGAGGTTGCCCTGGACACCCACCTGCGGCCCGAGCCGGTCCCATCCTTCGTCGAGCGGGGTCCGCCAGTCGAGGCCGATGACGTCGCCGCCCGCCTCGCGCTGCGCCTCCAACAGATGGAAGGTCCCGGTGCCGAAGTGGATGACGGGCACATCGGTGCCTTCGAGCTTCGCGAAGAGAGCGCGAACGTGCGGGAGGACGTACTCGCGGTAGTCGCCCGCGTCGAGGGCGCCGATCCAGGAGTCGAAGATCTGGAGGGCCTGCGCGCCCGCTTCCGCCTGCGCGCGCAGGTAGTCGCCCGCGACATCGGCGAGCAGGGCGGCCAGGCGATGCCAGGTCTCGGGATCGCTGTACATGAGCGACTTGGTGAGCGCGAAGTTCACGGAATGGCCGCCCTCGATCGCGTAGGAGGCGAGCGTGAAGGGCGCTCCTGCGAAGCCGATGAGGGGCACGCGCCCCTCCAGCTCGCGCCGCAGCATCCGGATCGCCTCCAGCACCATGCCAAGGTCTTCGCGGGGCTCGAATCGCCGCAGGGCGTCGACGTCCGTTCGCGAGCGCAGCGGCTTCTCGATCACGGGTCCTTCGCCGGCTTGGAAGTCGAAAGGGATGCCCAGCGGTGCCAGCGGAAGCAGGAGGTCGGAGAAGAGGATGGCCGCATCCACACCGAGGGCACGGACGGGCTGGAGCGTGACCTCCACCGCCAGCTCCGGGGTGCGGCACAGGGTCAGCAGCGTGTGCCGCGCGCGCAGGGCGCGGTACTCGGGCATGTAGCGACCGGCCTGCCGCATGAACCAGACGGGCGTGCGGTCGACCTCTCGAAGGCGGCAGGCGCGGAGGAAGCGGTCGTTCACTCGCGG
>QHVP01000447.1:0-4015 GCA_003222295.1 Acidobacteriota bacterium
AGCAGCTCAAGCAGGTCACCGCCAAGCGGGGCAAGGGCGAGATCACGAAACTGCTGCAGGCGGGCGACATCTGGGAAGTGCGGTAGGCGCCCCCGTCGTCCCCCTCGCGCTTCCGGCGTCCCGGCCGGCGGCGGCCCTGCGCATCCTAGAGGGGGCGAGCCTGGCGCTGCTGGCCGCCCTGGCCAGCACCATCCTGGCCGGCACGCCCGGCTATCGCTTCGGCGACAGCAATCATGGGATCACCGTGCCGATCCTGAAGCGGCTCATCGATCCTTCCCTGTACCCGGGCGACGTGATGGTCGCGACCGCGGAGCGCTTCCCGACGATCTTCTATCGCGTCCTGGCCGCGGTGCTGCCGGGTCCGGAGTGGATCCCGGCCGCGTTCTTCGTCCTGTATCTCGTCGCGGTCGCGGCGACGCTGGCCGGCGCGTATCGCATCGGGCGCTGGGCCGGCGGTCCCACCGCAGGCGCGCTGACCCTCGCCTTCGCCTTCCCCGTGCGCATCGGCCTGGCCGGGGAGTCGCTGTACCGCGTCGCCTTCAGCCATTCGCACCTCGCCTCCGCGCTGACCATCTGGGCGATGGTGTGGTTCCTGGAGGGGCGGCGCGTCCTGCCCCTCCTCGTCCTGTCGCTGGGCGCGTACAACCACCTGCTTTACTCCGCGTACGTGCTCGTCCCCATGGTCCTCGTCGTCCTGGCGGAGGCGAGTGAGGTCGGCCGCCGCGAGACCGTCAAGCGATTGGCGGCGGCGGTGCTGCCCCTGATTCCGCTGGCGGTGTGGATGCTGGCCCACGGCGCGCCCATGACGCCGGAATGGCTGGCCCTGCTGCGCCTGCGCTCGTCGCACCACAGCTTCCCGAGCGCGTTCGGCCCGGACCTTCCGCCCGCGGCCGCGCTCCTCGCGCTCAGCGTGCTCGTGCTGTCGCGCATGCCCGCCGATCGCCGCCGCCTCGTCGCCTTCTTCCTGGCCGGCACCGCCCTGCAGTTCGTGCTGGGCACGGTCTTCACCGAGATGTGGCCGCTCAAGGCCGTCCTCCAGTACCAGCCGCACCGCGCCTGGCGATTCCTGATGCTGCTGCTCCAGGGAGTGGCCGCGGCGGGCGTCGTGGCCGGCTGGCGTGAAGGCGGCGTGGCCCGCGCCGTCGCCGCGGTGACGGCGGTCGTGCTCTTCGTTCCCGGTCTGGAGCCGCTGCTGGCCCTCGTCGTCCTGCTGCACGCGGTGGCGGGCCGGCCCACCGCCGCTCCCTGGGCCCGGGTTCTGGCCGCGGGCGTGCTGGTGGCGGTCACGGGCTGGGCGGACCAGGACGTGAGCTGGACGTACCCGGGGGACACGTTGCCGCGCGCGCTCAACGAGACGGTGATCGGGGCCGCCGCCCTCGCCGTGATCGTCGCCGTCGGGCGCTCCTCGCCCCGCGGCCGCACCGCCGCCGTGGCGGGGGCGGCGCTGCTCGCGGTCGTGTGGCTGACCCCGCGAGCCTATGCGTCGCAGCGCCAGCGCTGGGAATCGGGGGCGTGGCGCGCCACCCAGGACTGGGTGCGCACCCACACGCCTCGCTCCGCCGTGTTCCTCACTCCGCCCAAGGAGGCCGGCTTCCGTGTCTTCTCCGAGCGCACGATCGTGGGCGAATGGAAGGACGGCACGCAGCAGTACTTCGACGACGCGTTCGTGAAGGAGTGGGGAGCGCGAATGGAGGCGCTGGGCGAGAGCTACGAGACCCTGCCCGAGGATCGCCTGCTCGCGCTGGCCCGGCGCTTCGGCGCTTCGTACGTCGTCCTGCCCCGCCAGCCTCCGCGCCGCGGGCTCGTGCTCGCCTACCGCAATCCGTCCTGGGCCGTCTACCGCGCAGCCACACCCTCCGATGGTGGCCGCAGTGCAGCCACACCCTCCGATGGTGGCCGCAGTGCAGCCACACCCTCCGATGGTGGCCGCAGTGCAGCCACACCCTCCGATGGTGGCCGCAGTGCGGAAGCGGCCGCGCGCTAGGGAAGAGTCAGCGCCGCGTGGCGCGCTGGTAGGGGACGCGGCGGCCGCGGTCGCGGAGGGCCACCTTGGTCGCCATCCGCAGCTCGCCCGCCGCGGCGGGGGTCGTCACCGTGAAGGACACGACCCAGTCCTTGCCCTCGATGTGCACGGCGATCTGCGGCCGTTCCGCCTGCCGCTCGAGGATGCGGCACTCGAGCGCGCTGTCCGCGGGCTCGTCGGCGGCGCCGTCCCGCACTTCGGTCTCCAGGCGGGCGGCCAGCTCCGGCTGGAACTCGCGGAGGTCGTTCGTGGTGAAGACGAGCTTGGGCATGGGGGGCAGAGCGTAGCACGGTGCGCCCTCAGTACAAGCGGCGCCAGATCAGCAGCTCCGCGCCGCGATCCTCGCGGTTGACGCGCAGGAACCGCGGGTTGTCCCTTAGGACGCCGAGGAGCGGGCTCTTCTCGTGGATGGCAAGGAACTCGTAGGAGATCGCCTGGTTCAGCGCGGCCAGCTCGCGGCCGTCGCGCGGGAGGGACCAGATGACCTCCACCGGGTAATGCTGGAAGCCATAGAGGAACGACCGCGCGACGATGCGGTGGGGATGGTACGCATCGAGGTAACGCGACAGGTACGTCGCGTTGCGCGTCTGGTCCTCCAGGTCGGAGCCCTTGTAGCGGTTGAAGAACCGCACCTGCCAACGGTCGAGGGCCAGCGCGCCCGCCGCCACGACGAGGGCGAGGACGAGGGTGACGCCGCGCCGGCGCGGCGCGAAGAGGAGCGGAGTCGCGAAGATCACGAGGAGGGGCATCCAGGCCATGTAGGCACGGACGCCTCCCCACACCCCGCCACGCTCGCGTACGACGTAGAGGGTCAGCACGGCGGCGGTGAGGAGCGCGAGCGAAACGAGGGTCGCCCCGGCCAGGCGCCGCGATTCGGGGCCAAGGCCGCGTGCCCCCAGCGCGGCCGTCAGCGCCAGCAGCACGATGAGGGCGAGCACCGCGTCCTCCGCGCTCGTGTCCGGATCCATGCGGGCGATGTCGCGCAGGTTGGCCGCCGTGTTGGCGGCGAGGGGCTGCACCAGCGCGGAGAACGGGTTTACGGATGCGCGCGCCTCCTCCAGCACGCTCGGGTAGAGCGCGTTCGGATGGACGGCGCGATCGCGCGCGAAGGGCGCGACGACGAGGACGAAGGTGGCCGCCGCCGCCGGCGCGAAGGCACGCCATCGCGTCGGGGACGGCAGGCGCACGAGATAGAGGGGCAGGGCGAGGAGCAGGGTTTCGCGGAAGAGCGCCCCCGCCGCGAAGAGCGCTCCCGCCGCCGCCGCCCCCGCCCAGCCGCGCGCATGGACGAGCACGGCCAGGCCGGCCAGGAACACGAACGAGACGACGATCTCGGGGTAGGCCACGAAGAGATAGCCCGGGAACGGGGGCAGCACCGCGAAGACCGCCGCCGCGCACAGGGCCTGGGCGCGGTGGGGAAGCAGCGCGCGCCCGATCGCATACACGAGCGCGGTCGAGGCCGCGAAGAGGACGGCGTTGACGGCGGCGGCCGCGCGCAGGGTCGGACCGAGGGCGGCCACCGCGGGCGTCAGGGCCAGGAGGTACCCGGGCATGTGGACGTCGCGGTGCGGGTAGCCGCGGCGCAGCAGGCTGTAGGTCAGGTAGAAGTTCGTGTCGAGGGTTCCACGCTCGAGCACGTTGCGTGCGCCCACGAGGTAGATGACCTCGTCCGGCCAGGCGACTTCCAACAAGGCCTGCCGGTGCGCAACCGCGGTGACGGCCAGGGCGAGGAGGACGGGACCGAGCACGGCGAGTGCGGCCTGGGCGTGCCCGCGGGTCAGGTCCGATCCTCCATCGGCCCGATTATGGGCCATAGGTGTCGACGGCAACGCCTCATGCGTGCTCCGAGGTCAAGAGAAGCCTCACCTGGTGAAGCGAGTGCAGTGCTCGATGTCTCCCCGTTCGGGAGAGTTTCGTCTTGACAGTCCCCTGGCCGGGGCCGATATTGGCCGTGAGAGAGACGTACTGCTCTCTCGGACGATCGCGTGCCGG
>QHVP01000447.1:4029-10126 GCA_003222295.1 Acidobacteriota bacterium
AAGTTCGTGTCGTGACGTGGCGTAGCGTATTGGCGTGTCGTGGCGTGAAGCTGCCGTACCCGCCGTAAACGTGCCGTACGAATGGACGGAGGTGCCGATGGAAGACGGTCCACCGGACTCCGAAGGGGGCCGGTAACAAGGCCCCATTCCAATCTGAAAGAAGGGCGCACCGCAATGGTGCGTCGGGCCAATCGTGCCCAATGAAGAGTCGTGAGGCCCGGGGGTTCTCCCCCGGGCCTCTTTTTCTTCGAGGAGCGCGTCTCTCCCGATGGGGTCAGCGCCCCGGATCGGGAAGGAGGAGGCGCAAGGGGCCCTCCTCCGTCGTGATCATCACGTCCGTCGACTGCACCTCTGCCATCGTGCCGTCCGCCAGCCGGTCCCCGCGCCGATAGGCGTTGAGGACGCCGGTGGGCGAGTACGCGAAGGACGTCCAGCCTTGCCCGGCCGAGGCGACCCCGGCGAGCTGGAACTCGCTCACGGACAGCTCGTCCGTGCGCACGAGCAGCCGTCGCTCGGTCGAAGGCGGGAGAGGCGGGGGATCACCGTCGCCGCTGGCCGCCCCCGCGGGACGCGCGATCTGGAGGACGGCCGCACGCACGTCGGCCAGTCGGGCCTCGCTGGCCCAGAGGCTGAGCCTTCCTCCGGCGACGCGCGGTGGCGGCGGTCCGGTGGAGTCGGCCTCCCCGATGACGGCCAGGACGTCCGCCACCGCGGCCCGCTTGAGCGCAAACGTGATGGGCGTGCCCTCTCCCGTGGCCGCGGGCAGCGCCGTCCGCGCCGTGGTCCGTGAGACGCGGCGCAGCGGCGCCGGCGGAGAGACGGACACGCCGTCCTTGGCCAGCAGCGCGAGCACGTCGTCGAGCGCGACCTGGCTCACGTCGACGCTGACGCGCCCGCGCACGTCCTCGTCCACCAGGAATCCCTGGCCGGTGAGCAGGTGGAGGACGAAGAACACGTCCGTGAGGTCCATGTCGCGCAGGCGCAGCGAGAGCGTGCCCCGCGGGGCGGGCAGGCGCGTGCGCGCGGCGGGCTTGACGGGCGCGAACCGGAGCACGGTCACCCCGCCGCCGTCGCGGTCGACGACGCAGGGCGCATCGTCCGGGCGAAAGGGATCGTCGACGGCAGGCAGGGGCAGCTCCGCCTCGATGCCGACCACGGGACTGCGGCCGCGGACCTCGAAGCGATGGCACCCGCCCGCGCGCGTCATGAGGATCTCCGCCACGCGGAAGAAGCCGCGCTCGAGCCTCAGCTCCAGCGCGCGCATGGGCCCTTCGCCCACGGTGAGGCCGCGGATCACGAACTCGTCGCCCAGCGTCGCCTCCTTGAGCACGACCGGGCGGTCGCGGACGATCGCGGCCAGCTCGGAGAGGAACAGGCGTGGATTCCTCCGGCTGCGCCGCAGGCTGGCCACCGCGTCCGACTTCGCCAGGGCCAGGGCCTGATCGCGCAGGAACTGGTCCGCCACCGGCCGCGTCACCTCGGACAGCCGCGTGCGCAGCCCCTCCGGGGGCGCGGGCAGGGGGGTGCGCGCCGGGCGGTACGGGAAGTGGAGGAGCGCGGTCAGGCGCACGCTGTCGCCCGGCCCCGCGGAGAGGGCGAGGCTCTCGACGTCGATGAGCCGGGCCGACAAGGCGACCTGGCGGAAGAAGCGATCGATCTCCGCGAAGCGCGCGCTGCCCAGGACGTCGACGGGCACGTCGCCCTCATTCCCCTTCTCCAGGGGTGCCCGCGCGCGGATGTCGAAGCCGACGCCCGCCGCGCGCGCGAGATCGTTCAGGAGGGCGACGTCGCTCGCGGGCGTGGCCCCGTCGGGGAGCATGCGCCTCAGCGTCTCCAGGCGCCGGTCCAGCAGCAGTCGTTCTTCGGCGAAGGGACGGACCGGGGTCGCGGCCAGGAGGAGCAGGCCGAGGAGGGATCCCATCGCGGCCGATGTTAATGCATCGGCGTTCCGCTTCGGGTCGGATCGGGTGTCAGGCCTCCAGGCCCAGCTCGGCGAAGACGAACGTCCACACGTCGGCCCACTCTTCGAGGGCCTTCGACAGGGGTTTGCCCTGTCCGTGCCCGGCGCGGGCTTCGATGCGCAACAGGACCGGGTGGGACGACGACGTGGCCGCTTGCAGCCTTGCCGCCATCTTGCGCGCATGGAGGGGGTCCACGCGGCTGTCCGACTCGCCGGTGGTGAGGAGGACCGCCGGATAGGGCGTGCCGTCGCGCACGCGATGGTACGGCGAGTACGCGTACAGCCAACGCAGGGCCTCCGGATCCTCGGCCGAGCCGTACTCCGGGATCCAGAGGCGCGCGATCCGGAAGAGGTGGTAGCGGACCATGTCGAGGAGCGGCACCTGGCAGACGGCGGCCCGGAAGAGAGAGGGCCGCTGCGTCACCGCCGCGCCGACGAGGAGGCCGCCGTTGCTGCCGCCCATGATGGCGAGACGGTCGCGCGCCGCGTGCCCCTCCTGGACCAGGAAGTCGGCGGCGGCGAGGAAATCGTCGAACACGTTCTGCTTGTGCGCGAGCATGCCCTGGCGATGCCAGTCCTCGCCGTACTCGCCTCCCCCCCGGAGATGGGCCACCGCATAGAGGCCCCCACGTTCGAGGAAGAGGATCACCCCGCGGCCGAAGGACGGTCGCGCGCGTCCACCAGGAACATCGATACGGGTGTGCCGTCGCGCGAGGGATAGCGCACGAGGCGCACGCGGAAGCGGTCCTCGTCCACTTCGCCAGGCGCGCGCGCCCACAGCTCCAGCGCGGGCTGCGGCAGGGCGAGTCGATAGACGGTGGGAGGGACGGCGTACGACGTGAACCCGAGGAACGCCTCCCGGCCGTCCCATTCGCCGGTGAGGCCGGCCACGCTGCCGATGACGGGCAGGGGCACGTCGTGCATCCGCTGGCCGTCCAGGCCGTGGATCGTGACTCGGGACGAGGCGTCGCGCAGCCACACCGCGACGATCCAGTCGCCGATGACCGCCGCCGCCTCCAGGACGTCCGGCCCTTCCGGAAGGACGTCGCGCCAGGACTCCGGGCCGGGGCGATCCAGGTCCGCCGCGACCAGGCGGGAGCGCGGTGCACCGAGGTTGGTCTGCAGGTAGAGCCGGTCGTTGCGCGGCTCCACGCCGAAGATCGCGTCCACGCCTTCGACCACCGTGTCGAAGACGTTCGCGCGGGAGGAGAGGTCGCGCAGGTACACGTCGGTGCGCGTCCAGCCTCGCGAGACGGAGACGGCGAGCCAGCGGCCGTCCGGCGAGAGGTGCACGCTGGGCCAGTCCTCGGGCGGGCGGTCGCCCCCGAATACGAGCGGATCCTCGCGCCAGTCGTGGCCGAGCGTGTGCTCGTAGAGGCGCCGGTGATAGTTCTCCTCGCCCGCGGGCACCGTGCCCGGCTGCGGGTAGCGCGTGTAGAAGAACCCCGACCCGTCCGGCCGCCATTCCAGAGAGCAGGCGCGCGCGTGCGGGATCAGGTCGGGGAGGTCATGGCCCGACTCCGTCTCGCGCACGCGCAGCACGCTCATCTCGCTGCCGCCCTCCGACACCCCGTAGGCGACGAGGCTTCCGTCGTCGCTGGGGTAGTACCAGTCGAGAGCGGACGTCCGGTCCGCGGCGAGGGTCGCGGGATCGAGGAGGACGCGGTCCGCGCCCTCGCGGCCGTGCCTTACGTAGAGCACCGGCTGCTCCTGGTCGCCCGCCCGTCGCTGATGGAAGTACCGTTCGCCGCGGACGATGGGCGCGGACACCAGACCGATGGAGAACAGCGCGCGCAGGCGCTCGCGGATGGCGGAGGCGAAGGGGATCGCGTCGAGGGCGGCGCGCGTGTGGCGGCCCTGCGCCTCCGACCACCGGCGCACCTCGTCCGCCGCGCCGTCTTCCAGCCAGCGGTACGGATCGCGCACCTCGACGCCGTGCCGCACGTCCACGACCTCGTCGGTGCGGGTAGGGGGAGGCGGCCTAATCGAAGCCGCGCTTGCGACGGCGGATGTTCCGCCGGCTGCCCTTCGTCTTGAAGGGCCGGCCACGCTCGAAGGAAGGATCGAAGTCGCCGGTGGGAGCCGCGCCGAACGACGGCGGCCCGCCCGCGCCCGGACGATAGCCGCCGGGGCCGGCCGGGCGGTATCCTCCGCCGGGGCCGCCGCCCATTCCAGGCGGACGCGGCGGCCGATTCTCCGCTTCGTTGACCCGCAGGGGACGGCCCTTGAGGTCCTTCCCGTTCATCAGGCCGATCGACTTCTGTGCCGCCTCGTCGTCCTCGAACTCCACGAAGGCGAACCCTCGGGGACGTCCGGTCTCACGGTCGGTGGGGACTTTCGCGTCCACCACCTTGCCCGCCGCGCTGAAGGCCTGGATCAGCTCGTCGCGCGTGACGTCGAAGCTCAGGTTTCCGACAAAGACCTTGTTCGAAATGGCCGTCTCTCCCAATCAACTTCCCGACCGCCCGTTGTCGCCGTCGCGGCGACCAGATACGAACCCCGGGGCGCGGCAGCCGGGGCCGACGGACTGTAGCAGAATCCAGCGGCATGTGCAGCGCCGCGTCCACTCCAGACACCTTAGCACGCGGCCCCGCAGGCGGGGCCGGTGCCGGCCAGGATTGTGATCCCCGCACACGCGCTTGACCCCTGCCGCGGGCGCGTGTGAGTCTCAGGGCCGCAGTGCAGCCAATCAGCCCGCTGGTGGCCGCGGTGAGGAGCGCCTCGGCGGTCGCGGGCATCGCGGCGATCTCGGTCCTGGCCGCGACGAGCGCGTGGGTCTTCCGGCCGCACGTCCTCCGCGTCGAGGTCGGAGCCTTCGATCACCCCTTCGCCACCGGCGCCTGGGGACGCGCGGGCCGCATCGACATCGATTCGGCCGCGGCGGCCGGCGATGACACGTCCTTCTACTATCGGCCCGCGGACGACACCGTGCATGTCGCCCTGCCCTTCACCTCGCGGCCGGGGCGCCTGCGCGTGTCGCTGCGCGCGACCGCGCGCATCCGAGCGACCGTCGACGTATTCGAGGGCTCCGCGCGGATCGGCGCCCTCCTGGTGCCGGCGGGGCGATGGGAGCCGTTGCCCGGGCCCTGGGTCGTGTACGCCGCCCAGGCGGACACCCTGGCCCCGTCGGACGTCGATCTCAGCCTCGTCGTCCGCGCGGCGCCGCTCGTGCGGCGCGCGCAGGCGGAGCTGGACAACCCGGAGCTCCTGGTCGATCGCCTCGACATCGAAACGACCGGCGGCTTCATCCCTTCGCTGTCGCTCGTGTTCGGCATCGCGGCGGCGACGCTCGCGGCCGGGCTCTTCGCGCTCGCCGCCGGGGCGCGGCCGACGGCCGCGATCCTGGCCGCGGCGGCGGCCGCGATCGTGGGCAGCGTCGCCCTCCGCCTCGGCCCCCTGGCGACGGCCATGGCCGTGCCCCGCCTCGCGCCGGCGGCGCTGCTCGCGGGAGCGGCGGCCGCGCTCGTCCTGCGCGCGGCGCGCGTGGACCCTCGGGACCGGGCCCTGGTCGCCGGGCTGGTGGCGGCGGGCGTCATCGGGCATGGCGCGCTCGCCTTCCTTCCCGACCACAATCCTCCGGACCTCGACATCCACGTCCGTCGCACTCTCGACCTGGGCGGCGTGCCCCTCGAATACGGCGCGCTTCTCCGCTACGGCTCGCAGCTCCCGACGGCGTCGCAGGACCTCGGCGCGGCCACGGCCGCCCTGGGCGAGCGCACCCTGATTCCCTATTCGCCCCTGCCGTACTTCTTCTATTACGCCATGCACCGGGTCGGCCTCGACCTCTACTGGGCCATGACCGTGGCCAACACCGTGGCCGCCATGTGCGTCGTGCCTCTCCTGTGGCTCGCCGCGCGCCGCGCCTGGGACGAGGGGGCGGCGTGGACGGCCACGCTCCTCTACGTGCTCGACCTCTCCGTGTGGCACCACCTCGGCCGATCGCATGCGCCGGCGGTTTTCGGCGGCGCGCTCGGGACGGCCGCCCTCCTCCATCTCGCCGCCCACGCGGACTCCCTCGGCGAAGCGCGCGCGCGCCTGATCGCGGCGGCGGCGCTGGCCCTGGCCGTGCTGGGGTACTCGAGCCTGGTCGTCCTCTTCGGCCTGTTCGGCCTCGTGCTGCTCGCGCTGCTGGCCCTC
>QHVP01000447.1:10148-15286 GCA_003222295.1 Acidobacteriota bacterium
GGTCCTCGGTGGACTGATCGCGGGCGCGCTCTTCTATTTCCATTACGTCCCCGGCCTCTGGCACGGCGCGTCGGGAGTGGAGGCGGAGCCGGACCTCTTCCCCGGCAAGACGTTCCTCGTCTTCCACAACGAGTCGCGCCAGAGTCTGCGCCTGTGGGTCCTGGGCTTCTGGATGCCGCTGGGCGCGGGGCTGCTCGCCGCGCCCATCGCCTTGCGGCGCGCCCTCCCGGCCGCACGCCCCGTGTTGATCGCCTGGCTGGCCGCGTGGGCGCTCCTGATGGTCCTGAAGGAGCCGTGGCTCTTCCCGAGGCTCCTGCGCTGGGCCAAGGAAGACCTCTTCGTCTCACCCCTTCTGGCCCTGATGATCGGCGGCGCCGTCGCGGCCCTCCCGAGACGAGCCCTCCGCCTGGCCGTGGCCGCCCTCGTGATCGCTTGCGCGGCGTGGCTCGAAGCGCGGGACTTCATGCACCACGCCAGCACGCTGCGGCTAGAATCACGCTCTTTTGCCCCTGGACGAGGTTCTCCACCGGAGGTCGGACTGAGAGTCGCCGTCACCGGAGTCGCTGGCTTCATCGGCTCGAACCTGGCCGAGCGGCTGATCGCGCGCGGCGACGAGGTCGCAGGCCTCGACGACCTCTCCCACGGCTCCCTGGAGAACCTCGGGAGCCTCACCACCCATCCCCGCTTTCACTTCCATCGCGGCACCATCCTCGAGGCCGCCGACCTCGCCGTGATCGCCAAGGGCGCGGACGCCCTCGTCCACCTGGCGGCGGGCAAGATCCCGCGCTACGGCGATGCCCTCGACACCCTCGTCATCAATGGCGCGGGCGGCCTCGAGGTGCTGCGCGCGTGCCGCGATCACGGCGTCCGGCGCATGGTGCTGGCCTCCACCTCGGATTGCTACGGGCGCAACCCCGACGTCCCGTTCTCCGAAGAGAGCGCGTCCGTCATCGGCGGCCCGCACGTCCGCCGGTGGAGCTACGCCATCTCGAAGATGTTCGAGGAGCAGGCCCTGCTCGCCTTCCGCGAGCGGCACCAGCTCGAGGGCGTCATCCTTCGCCTCTTCGGGGGCTACGGGCCGCGGCAGAACATGACGTGGTGGGGCGGGCCGCAGTCCGTCTTCATCGGCGCCGCTCTCAAGGGCGAGCCGCTCGAGGTCCACGGCACCGGAGAGCAGACCCGGAGCTTCACCTACGTGGCGGACATGGTCGAAGGGTTCGTGCGCGCGGTGGACGTGCCTGCAGCGGACGGCGAGATGCTCAACATCGGAGCCGATCGCGAGATCACGATCGCCGCCCTGGCCCGCATGGTCTGGAAGATGGTCCGCGACGACGAGCCGCGCCTCAAGATCGTGCCGCTGGCGACGTTCGGGAAGTACGAGGACGTGCAGCGCCGGATCCCGGACAATCGCCGCGCCACGCGCATCCTCGGCTACACGCCGGCGGTGACGCTCGAGGAAGGCCTGCCGCGCACGATCGCGTGGCAGCGCGAGGCCATGGCGCGCGCCGGCCAACTGTGATCCACGCCGTGGTGCCCGCCTTCAACGAGGCGGGCAACGTGGCCTACCGGGCCCTGGCCGCGCGCGCCGTGTCGGGCCGGCTCTAGCAACTCGCGCCAACCAATCGGTCCCGCCGAACGTCTCATGGGAAACGCGTGATCCATTGCGAGTCGGAGCCTAGATGAACGTCGCCCTGCTGCTCGCCCTGGCGGGAGCGAGCCAGAACGTCCAGCCGATTGAATTGCCGGCGCCGCCCGTCCACGCCGTGCGGACGACGACCCCCATGGTGATGGACGGCCTCCTCAGCGAAGAGGTGTGGGCCACCGCGCCCGCGGTGACGACGTTCACCCAGCGCGACCCCACGGAGGGGGCGGCCCCGTCGGAGAAGACGGAGGTGCGGATCGCCTACGACGACGAGGCGATCTACGTCGGCGCCCGCCTGTTCGACTCCCAGCCGCGCACGATCGTCGGCCGCCTCGGCCGCCGCGACGCAAGCCTCGGCGCGGACGAGCTGACCTTCTACGTGGACCCCTACCACGACGGGCGGAGCGGCTACTACTTCGCCGTCAACGCCGCGGGCACGCTGCGCGACGGCGTGCTCTACAACGACGACTGGAACGACGACAGCTGGGACGGCATCTGGGAGGGGCGCGCGCACGTGGACGGCGAGGGCTGGACGGTGGAGATGCGAATCCCGTACTCGCAGCTCCGCTTCCGCCGCGAGGAAAGCAATGCCTGGGGCGTGAACTTCCGGCGCTACCTGTGCCGGACCAAGGAAGAAGACTACGTCGCCTACACGCCCAAGAAGGCCAGCGGCTTCGTGTCGCGCTTCCCGAAGCTGAGCGGGCTCCAGGGCATCGTGCCTCCGCGGCGCATCGCGGTCACGCCCTACACGACGACCAGGGCCGAGTTCACGGGCCACGACGCGGGCGATCCCTTCAACGACGGCTCACGCGTGCGCCCGGCGATGGGTGCGGATTTCAAGGTCGGCCTGGGCAGCAACCTGACCATCGACGGCACCATCAACCCCGACTTCGGCCAGGTCGAGGTCGATCCCGCGGTCGTGAACCTCAGCGACGTGGAGACGTTCTTCCCCGAGAAGCGGCCCTTCTTCGTGGAAGGGGCCAACAACTTCCGGTTCGGCCAGGGCGGGGCGACGAACTGGTGGGGTTTCAACTGGGGCGGCCCCAACCTGTTCTACAGCCGCCGCATCGGCCGCGCGCCCGAAGGCTCGCTGCCGGACGCGGACTTCTCCGACTCGCCCGCGGGCACGCGCATCGTCATGGCCTCGAAGCTGACCGGCCGCCTGGGACACGGCTGGAGCCTGGGCGCCCTCCACGCCGTCACCGCCTCCGAGACCGCGGACCTGGCGCAGGGCGGACGCCGCTTCCGCGCCCAGGTGGAGCCGACCTCGCAATACGTGGTGGCGCGCGCGCTGCGCGAGTCGCCGGACAACCGGCGTGGGCTCGGGGTGATGGCCACCGGCGTCGTGCGCAGCCTGGGCGACGGCCGCCTGCGCGACGAGCTCAACGCGCACGCCCTCACCCTCGGCCTCGACGGCTGGGCCTTCCTGGGCGCGAACAAGACCTGGGTGATCACGGGCTGGGCCGCGGCCACCGACGTCGCGGGAACGGCCGCGCGCATCACCGACCTGCAGCAGGACGCGCAGCATTACTTCCAGCGTCCGGACGCGACCCACGTCCGCCTCGATCCCACGCGGACCTCGCTGCGCGGCTTCGCCGGCCGCGCCACCGTGAACAAGGAGAAAGGCAACTTCCTCCTCAACGCCGCCGTGGGTGCGATCGATCCCGGCTTCGACGTCAGTGACGTCGGCTTCCAGTGGCGGACGGACGTCATCAACAGCCATCTCTGGACCGGCTACCGCTGGACGAAGGCCGGACGGCTCACGCGCGAGGCGGACGTGGGGCTGGCCTACTTCCGCAGCTACGACTTCGGCGGCAACGTCACCTGGCAGGGCCTGTTCGCGCACGGCTCCGCCCGGCTCAAGAACGAGCTGCGCCTCTTCGGCTTCGTGGCCTACAACCCGGACACCCTCAGCAGCACGCGCACGCGCGGCGGACCTCTGTCCCGCAACCCGCACGGCATCGAGTGGGATGGCAGCATCCGCTCCGACGACCGGCGAAAGGTCTTCGCGCGTTTCGGGCTGCACGGATCGGACTACGCGGAGCGCAGCGAGAACGGCCGCTGGCTGTTCGCGGGTCTGACCGTCCGGCCGCGTTCGAACATCCTGGTGAGCTTCGAGCCCGAGATGAGCTGGACCCACAACGGCGCGCAGTACCTGGACACGTTCGACGATCCGCTGGCCACCACCACCTTCGGCCATCGCTACGTGTTCGCGCCCCTCGACCAGACGACGTTCGTGGGCGGCCTTCGCCTGAACTGGACGTTCACGCCGCGGCTGAGCCTCGAGCTGTACGCGCAGCCGCTGCTCTCTGCCGGCGACTACGCGGCGCCGGGGGAGCTGTCCGCCCCGCGCACCTATTCCTTCCGCACGTATGGTGCGGACGGGTCGACCTACGACGCCACCACCGGAGACGTCGATCCCGACGGGCCCGGACCCGCGCCTGCATTCAATATCGGGACCCCCGACTTCAACTTCAAATCCCTTCGCGGCAATCTCGTCCTCCGGTGGGAATTCCGGCCGGGGTCGACCGCGTACGCGGTGTGGACGCAGAGCCGCTCCGACCAGCAGGACGGCGTCGGCGAGTTCGCGCTGCGCCGCTAGGTGTCGCGCCTCTTCGACGCGCGCGGAGACAACATCTTCCTGGTGAAGGTCACGTATACCTGGAACCGCTGACTGCCCGCGATTTGTAAAAGAATCCCTGCGCCTGGCGTCGAGTCCCTGGAACGCATCTTGTAAGTCCTATCCGTGAGGCCTGCATCGAGCCGCGGATCGATGCACGAACGGAAGGAGAAGGCATGAATACCAAGACGGCCGTGGTCGCCGGCTTCATCCTCAACGCAGGACTGGGCGGTGCGGTCTTTGCCCAGAGTGGGTATTACCCCGCGCCGTCGCGGGGCTACGCCGTCTCGAATCAGTGGCAGGCGGAGCGGATCGTCCGCCAGGCGTACCGCGACATCCTGGGCCGTGAGCCGGATCCCTCCGGTCTGGCCCAATACACCCGGAGCATGCTCTACGACCACTGGACCGAGGCCGACGTCCGCCGCTCGCTGACGAGCAGCCAGGAGTACGCGCAGCGAGGCCTTGGGTATGGGAACGGCGGCCGGTACGGGACGTATGGGGGGTACCGCCGATACGACAACCGTGACATCCGCCGCACCTCGGGCTACTACAACGGCCAGGCCGCGGCCATGGTCCGGCAGGCGTATCTGAGCATACTGGGCCGTGAGCCGGACGCGGTCGGGCTCCGCGAATACACGGCCCGCGTCGTCCAGGACGGATGGACCCAGCGTGACATCGTGCGCGCTCTGCGTTCGAGCGACGAGTATCGCAGCCGTATCCAGTAGCGACCGGCAGGACGGAAGGCGGCCACGGAACCTCGCCCGAGGTTCCGCGGCCGCTCAGGCGTGCACGTCCCGGAAGGCCAGCATCGCGCCCAGGCGTTGCTCCCTCTCGTCGTCGAACCCGCACCTGCTCGTGAACCGTGGTGGGTTCTCG
>QHVP01000450.1 GCA_003222295.1 Acidobacteriota bacterium
TGCGCCCGCTGGCGTCGTCAGGAGCATCCCTATCCCGCCCGCGACACCGTCGAAGCGGAGACGGCGGCGCTGGCCGACGAGCAGCCGCTGGCGGACGATCTGCTGGCCCGCCTCAAGGACGAGCAGGTCCTGCGCGAGGCGATCCTGGCCATGCCGCCACGCTGCCGCGAGCTGATCGGCATGCTGTTCTTCGACACCCCGGCGCGGCCGTACCAGGAGATCGCCCGCCGGCTCGGCCTGGCCGCGGGATCGATCGGATTCATCCGCGGCCGCTGCCTGACCCGGCTGCGCCGCGAGCTCGAGAAGAAGGGGTTCCGGTGACGGCGGCGACGACGCGCCCGCGCCCACGCAAGCGGCGACCCGCGGAGGCGCGGCTGGAGCGGCTCGACGCGCAGCTCGCGCGTCTGAGCGATGCCGCGCTCCGTCGCCGGTTCGTGGCGCGCCACCCCGAGCTGCTGAGGCCGGAGACGGTGACGCGCCTGAGCGAGGCGGTTCCCCAGAAGGTGCGCGTGGACGTCAAGGAAGCGATGGCGCTGGCCGACGCGGCGGTGCTCATCGCGCGCAAGCTGCGCCGGCCGGAGTCAGTGGCCCAGAGCCTGCGCGCCAAGGGGAACGCGCTCTACGCGCTCAACGAGCACGCCGCCGCCGTCGAGCGGCACGACGAGGCGGCCCGCCTCTTCGCCAAGGCCGGCCAGCCGCGCGAGGTGGCGCGCACCCTCAGCACGTCCATCCAGCCCCTGATCCTCCTCGGCGCCTATGCGCGCGCGGAGGCGGCGGCCCGCCAAGCGCGCGAGATCTTCACCCGCGAGGGGGACGAGCTCCGCCTGGCCCGGCTCGACGTCAACGTCGGCAACATCTTCCACCGTCAGGATCGCTTCGCGGAGGCGCTGCGCTCGTACGAGCAGGCCTACGAGCGCCTGCTCCCCCACCGGAATGCCGAAGGGATCGCCGTCGCCCTCGGCAACATGGCGGTATGCCTGATCAGCCTGAACGACTTCACGCGCGCCCTCGAGACCCATCAGCGGGCGCGCGCGTTCTGCGACGAGCACGGCATGCCCAAGCTCGTGGCCCTGGCCGACTACAACATCGCCTACCTCTACTACTTCCGCGGCCAATACGGGCGCGCGATCGACGAGCTGAAGGCGACGCGGGACGAGTGCGAGAAGGTGGGCGACGCCTACCTGGCCGCCCTGTGCCGCATGGATCTGTCGGAGATCTACCTCGAGCTCAACCTCAGCGACGACGCCGCGCAGATGGCGGAGGAGAGCCTCGCGGAGTTCCGAAGGCTGGGCATGGGCTACGAGGCCGCCAAGTCGCTCGCCTACCTCGCCATCGCGAACGGCCAGCAGGGGAAGGTCCTCCGCGCCCTCGAGCTGTGCACGGAGGCGCGGCGCCTGTTCGTCCAGGAACAGAACACGGTGTGGCCCGCTCTGCTCGACCTCTACCAGGCGCTCATCCTCTTCGGGGCCTCGCGGCTGTTCGAAGCGCGCCGGCACTGCACGGCCGCCCTGGAGGCCTTCCGCTCCACGGCCCTGGCCAGCAAGGCCATCCTCTGCCGCCTGCTCCTCGCGCGCCTGGCCCTGCGCATGGGCGAGCTCGACGTCGCCCGCCAGCAGTGCGAAGCGGCCGGACAGACGCTGGCCCCGCTGGACCTGCCCGCCCTCAGCTTCCAGCTCGACTTCGTGCGCGGCCAGATCGAGCAGGCGGCCCTCGAGCCCGCCGCCGCCTACGACGCGTACCGGCGCGCCCAGCGGTCCCTGGAGATGCTCCGCAGCAGCCTGCGCGGCGAGGAGCTGAAGATCGCCTTCATGAAGAACAAGCTCGAGGTGTACGAGGCGCTGGTCGACCTCGCCCTCGAGCGCCGCGGCGACGACGGCGTGGCGGAGGCCTTCTCGTACGTGGAACAAGCCAAGTCCCGCAGCCTGCAGGAGCTGCTCCTCCGCGCGGCCACGCCCGTCAGCCCCATCGCCGCGGGCAAGAGCGAGCTCGTCCGCCGCGTGGGCGATCTGCGCGAGGAGCTCAACTGGTACTACCACCGCATCGAGTCGGAGCAGATGACAGCGGAGGAGCGGACGGAAGAGCGCGTGGAGGCGCTGCAGGAGCAGGTCGTCGCGCGCGAGAGCGAGCTGCTGCGCGTCATCCGCGAGCTGCCGGCGTCCGAGAGCGAATCCGTCGATCTGCTGGCCCCGGTCAGCCTGCCCCTCGAAGACGTCCGACGCGCCCTCCCCGACGACGCCATGCTCGTCGAGTACTTCCGCATCGGCTCGCGCCTGCTCGCCTTCCTCCTCACGCGCGACCGTCTGGAAGTCGTGCCCGTCGCGCTCGTGCCGCGCGTGCAGCACATCCTGCGCCTGCTGCAGTTCCAGCTCGCGTGGGCGCGCCCCAGTGCCGCCGACGTCTCGCCGCTGTCGCGCGAATCGTCGCGCGTGGCCACGGAGGCTCATCTGGCCGAGCTCTACACGGAGCTCATCGCCCCCCTGCGCGCCCGCCTCGCCGCCGATCACCTGATCTTCGTCCCCCACGACCTCCTGCACTACGTGCCCTTCCACGCCCTCTACGACGGCCGGCAGTACCTGATCGACTCCTTCTCGATCTCGTACGCGCCCAGCGCCACCGTCTATGCCTTGTGCCACGCCCGCGGCGCGCGCGGGAGCGGGTCGCTCGTCCTCGGCGTGGCCGACGCCCACACTCCGTTCATCCTCGACGAGCTCCGATCCGTCGCGGCGCGGCTTCCCGGCGCGGAGCTGTACGTCGGCGAGGAGGCGACGGTGGACGTGCTGCGCCAGAAGGCGGAAGAGCGCCGCGTCGTGCACATCGCGGCTCACGGCTTCTTCCGGCCGGACAACCCGATGTTCTCCGGGATCCGCCTCGGCTCCTCGTCCTACCTGACGCTCTACGACCTCTACAACCTCAAGCTGCCGGCGGACCTGGTCGTCCTCAGCGCCTGCGTCACCGGCGTCAACGTCATCGCCGCCGGCGACGAGCTGCTCGGGCTGGCGCGCGGGCTGTTCCGCGCCGGGGCGGCATCGCTCCTCCTGACCTTGTGGGAGGTGCCCGACCAGAGCACTGCCCGGTTCATGAAGGCCTTCTACGACCGCGTCCTCACCGCCCCCAACCGGGCGTCGGCGCTCCGCGATGCCGTCCTCGCCCTCCGGGAAGAGTACCCGCATCCCATCCACTGGGCCCCCTTCGTATTGATGGGCAAGATCTTGGCGACCTAGGTTCCGGGCGGGCGCCAGCTTTTTTTTGCGGACCCTATATCGAACGGACCAGGGGACGTCTCTTTATCGCTGACCCCCATCAGGGGCCGCGGACGGAGAACGGTGATGGCCGACACTGACACGAGCAGCCGCAAGAACGAGCATTCCAGTGAAGAGGACTGGTTCGACTTTGCACGCCAGCAGGCGGCGCCCGCCGTTCGGGCGCGCCTGGAGCAGCACCTCGAAAAGGGTTGCTCGCGCTGCACGCAAACCGTCCGGCTTTGGAGAGCGGTGCTCGATGTCGCCGATCAGGAGGCTGCCTACCGTCCCCCGGATGAGGCCCTCCGCCAGCTCAAGGGCGACTTCGCTCTCCGCCGGCCGAAGGGGCTGCTCGAGAGGGTGGCCGAGCAGGCGGCGCTGGTCTTCGACAGCTTCCGGCCGCCGCAACCGGCGGGCGTG
Organism: Acidobacteriota bacterium; assembly: GCA_003222295.1. Lineage (GTDB taxonomy): Bacteria > Acidobacteriota > Vicinamibacteria > Fen-336 > Fen-336 > AA29. The sequence continues at coordinate 3,660 of QHVP01000450.1, forward strand.
CGTACCGCCGGCGCCGCCCCGCGGCAGCTCCTCTACAAGGCCGGCCGTTACTCCATCCGCCTCCGGCTCGAGCCGGGGACCGACGCGGAACGGCTGTCGATCG
>QHVP01000057.1 GCA_003222295.1 Acidobacteriota bacterium
CGGGCCCGGAAGTGTGGCTCGGCGTCCGCGGGCACCTCGGCCACGTCGGCGTCACGTTCGAATACACGCAGACCGAAGCCACCGCGGTCGCGCACCTGGCCCGGCTCGACGTCCAGGGCGTGAGCGTGACGCTGCACCGACCGCTCCATCGCAACGTGTGGCTCAGTGGCGGCCCGGCCATTTTCGCGAGCCGGGACCGCCGGACGGAGGCCATCGTGTACCGCGCGGGCGCGGAGCTCGAGTGGCGGCTCGTCCCACGTGTCACGCTGACCGGCTCCTACCAGTGGAGTCTTCAGGAGGGGAGCCTGGCCGGGCCCGCGTTGCAGGACATCCCCCACAACACTTTCGCGCTGAAGTTGGCCGCGGGATCGGCCAGCAGGCAGGGAGGACGATGATCGGCGGAGGCGGAGAGCGTGGTACGGGCTGGCTCCTCGACGTCTGGAGGCGGAGGAAGTGGCTGGCCATCGTAGTATTCGCGGCCGCTCTCGTGGCGGGGGTGACGGCCGCGCGATACGTGCCCAACGTGTACGAGGCGACAGCGACCGTCCTCGTGGAGGAGCCGCAGACCGACCTGGCCGCCGCCAGCCGGCTGGACCGCCGCCTCCAGCAGATCACGCAGGAGATCCAGAGCCGCTCCCGGCTGGAGCAACTCATCCAGGCGTACGGCTTGTACCCGCAGCTCAGGAGCCGGTACCCGGCCGAGGTCGCGGTGCAGCGCATGCGGCGCGACATCCGCACGGAATTCAAGGCCCCGCCCGTGGCGGGCGGGGCCGCCTCGACGCTCGCCTTCGCCATCACGTACCGAGCGGCGAATGCGGTGACGACCGCGCGCATCGCCAATGCCCTCGCCGCCTTCTACCTCGAGGAGGACGTGAAGCTACGCGGCCGCAAGGCGGGTGAGGCCGTCCAGGTCCTGAAGGAGCAGCTCGACGACGTGACGCGGAAGCTGCAGGAGCAGCGGCAGAAGATGGGGACTTATCCCGTCGACAGCCCGGCGGGTCTGCCGCAGCAGACCACCGTCGACCTCGCCGCCCTCGGCCGGCTGCACGCCGACGTGCGCTCGACGAGCGACGAGCGGCTACGCGCGCTCGATCGCCGCAACGACATCCTGCGGCGTCTGGCGGAGGCGGAGTCCACCGGTCCCGCCGCCACCCTGGAAGCGCCCACCCGGCTCGCCCGTCTCAAGGGGGAGCTGGCCGAGCTGCGACGGCGCTTCAGCGACAAGTACCCCGACGTGATCCGGGTGCAAGCGGAGATCGCGGCCCTCGAGGAGCAGGGCGCCACCGAGAAGCCGGTTCCCGCCGAGGCCGCGCCGGTGGCGCCGAGCGCCGCCGTCACTCGCCTGAAGGACAGCCTTGCCGAAGTGGACGCGGAAATCCGCAAGCTCAAGGCCGATGAAGAGAGCTTCCGCACGGAGGAGGCCGCGTACACGCAGCGGATCGACAGCGCGCCCCAGCGGCAGCGGGCCCTGGAAGAGGTCTCGCGCGATTACCAGGCTACGCGGGACACCTACGACTCCCTCCGGCGCCGCTATGAGCAGGCGCGGCTCGACGACGTGGCGGAGGGATCGTCCGGCGATCCCCGGTTCCGGATACTCGACGCGGCGGTGGTGCCCACGGGTGCGGCGGCACCGAATCGCCTGATGCTGCTCGGCCTGGCCCTCGCCGCTGCGCTCGGCCTGGCCGTGGGCGCGACCGCGCTGAGCGAACACCTGGACACTTCCTTCCATTCCGTCGACGACGTGGCGGCCTTCGTGAGCGTGCCGGTGCTCGCGAGCATCCCGCGCATCGTCACGGAGAGAGATCGCCGCCGGCAGCGCACACGGTTCTGCATGGCGACGCTGACGGTGCTCGTGGGCCTGCTCCTGGTCGCCACGAGCTTCCGAAGCCTCGCGCGCGTCGAGGATGGTCTGGTCGCGACGCTCGCGAGAGGTAGATCCTGAAATGACGACACCGACCACTCTCGGCGACCCTGCTTCCCTCAGCGCCGTGCGAACATCCGAGCCGTCTCCGCGCGCGCAGGCCGAGACGGCCCGGACCGCGAGGGCCGCCATCCTGACCGAAGTAGACGACCACCTCGTCGCTGTCCATTCCCCGCAATCGTTCGAGGCCGATCAGTACCGGATCCTCCGACACTTCCTCGACCAGGACAGCGGGGGAGCGAAGAGGCAGGTCCTGGCTGTCACGAGTCCCACCGCCGGAGACGGCAAGACCACCACGGCCGTGAACCTGGCCGTCACCCTCGCCCAGTCCCCCGGCGCGCGCGTGGTCCTCATCGACGCCGATCTCCGGCGGCCGTTCGTGGCGACCAGCCTGGGTCTGGACGATCGCCGCGGGCCGGGGCTGGCCGCGACGGCGCTGGACCCGAAGCTCGAATTGGAACAGCTCGTGAGGCCGACGCCGTTCAACGTCGACGTCGTGCCCGCCGGTCCGTCCACGCCCAGCGCCTACCGCCTCTTCGACTCCGCGCGCGTGGGACAGCTTCTGGATCAGGCTCGCCGTCGGTACGATCATGTGTTGGTCGACACCCCGCCCGTCCTCCTCGTGCCCGATTGCCGCCTCATGTCGCAGTGGGTGGACGGCTTCATCGTCGTGGTCGCCGCTCACCGCACGCCGCGGAAGCTCCTCGTCGATGGCCTGGGCGCGCTCGAGGAAGGAAAGGTCCTCGGCGTGGTGTTCAACGCCGACGATCGTCCCCTCTCCGGCTACTTCGGACGCTACGAGGGGTATTACGGGTACCACCAGCCGCACT
>QHVP01000452.1:0-1907 GCA_003222295.1 Acidobacteriota bacterium
CGCGCGCCGGCACGCGCCCACGAGAGCCGTGGCCGCGCCGACGTTCACGCGGAAGGCCACCGCGGGATCCAGGCGGCCGGCGGAGGTGGCGGCGGCCATATGGACGACCGCCGACACGTCCGCGAGGGCCACGCGCAGCATGTCTCCGTCCGTCACGTCCCCGACCATGACCTCGACCGGAGGCGGCGGCACGGGCGACGGAGAGCGCCGAGCGAGGAGACGCGGGACATATCCCGCCTGGACCAGCCGCGGCACCAGCGCCGAGCCGATGAACCCGGTCGCTCCCGTGACGAGGACGCGCGTCATCGTGTCCCTTGCCACGGAATGGCTTCGAGCTCACGCAGGCGGTCGGCGGCGAGCCCCGACCAACGGCTGCTCTCGTACTGATCGACGGTCCGCCGGAAGGCCGCGGCCGCCGCGGCCGGTTGTCCGAGCCGCTGCTGGCAGATCCCGATCTGGTACTGGCTCTCGGGCGCCCAGACGTTCTCGGGCACGCGCGCGATCAGCTCGTCGTAGGCGGGGATGGCGCCCGCGCAGTCGTTCATCCGAAACAGGCTCGACGCCCGCCAGAACATGGCGTCGGCGGACGAGGCATGGCCGCGGCCGAATAGAAGGGTACGCTCGTACTCACGCCGGGCCCTTGGATAGTCCTGGGCCTCGAAGGCCTGCCAGCCACGCCGGGCGAAGTACTGCGCGCCGACCTTGCGGACGACGCTCACGGCGATCACCACCAGCGCGAAGGCCAACAGGATGCGCGTCGCCGCCTGGAAGCGACGAGCGGCGGCGGGTGACAGCTCACGCGACGTGTCATCGGATCGGCGGGGCATGGCGAAGCACAGGCCGATGCCGGCGAGGGTCGCCACGATGCCAACCCAATCGATCGCCGTGCGGCCGAAGCGCAGCCGCACGACCGGCTGCTGGGGGACGACCATCATGAACGCGGGGCTGGCCAGGAACACTCCGGCCGCGCCCTCGGCACGCCAATTCGGATGGTAGGCGACGGAGATGTAGTGCGGCAGGCCGGGACACGTCGTGGTGAACTCGATCTCGAGTGACGAGACCTTCTCCGTGACCGCGCAACGTGACGTCTCGGGCACGCGCGGCAGGTCGGTCGGCGAGCTGGTGGACAAGGGGAAGAACCCGCGCGCCGATGCCGGAACCGTGCGCGCGGCGACCAGAGGCACGTCGAGAAGACCGTCCTTGTCGAACCAGCGGTGGAAGTCCTTCTTCCAGTTCTCGGTCTCGATGAGGACGGGGCGGAACTTCGGGACGCGCACGTACCCGCCCGGAGGATCCGTGCGCCGGTAGATCACGTAGGGATCGAGCACGAAGAGACGCTTCCAGCGAGGATCCTTGTCGAGGGCCGCCTTGACCTTTTCCGATACGGCCAGGAAGTCCCGCACGTTGAACAGGTCGAGGCGCGCCGTCCCGCGCACGGGATCGGAGTCCGGATAGGAGTAACCGGGGATGACACTGGTTCCCTGCTCGGAGACGAGCGATTGGATGTAGTAGACGAACGGCGAAGTCACCGCGGTCTGCAGGAGCACGCCTTCGAGAGTCGCGCGCCCGGCCAGGCGCGGCAGGCTCTCGAAGATCCGCATGCTGCCGAAGACGTCGTAGCTGGGCGAGTGCTCGTACCCCACGCGTGGATCGGCCAGGCTTCCCTTCAAGGCGGCCATGATCTGCTGCAGGACCGGATACTGGCCCTTGCTCTCGATGCCCTCGTAGTTCCACTTGACCCAGTCCGGGATGTACCCGGCTCCCGCCTCCGCGAAGCCGAGGGTGGCCGCCACCAGGGCGAGGCCGGGCAGGCCGGGCGCGGGAAGCGCAGGCAGGAACGCGGCCAGGAGATCCAGCGCGAGCAGGACGACCACGAACTGCGCGAAAGGGATGAAGCGGATGTCGGG
>QHVP01000452.1:1950-2372 GCA_003222295.1 Acidobacteriota bacterium
CATCGCGGCGGGAAGGACGAGCAGGGGCGGCACGACGTCCATCCACGACTGGAACTGCCACGTCCAATGGATCGACGTCGCGTAGGGCAGGCCGGCGATCAAGGGCAGGAGCCAGAACGCCATCAGCAGAGCGGCGGCCGCGTAGACCCACGCGAGGTAGACGAGGTTTCGCCGCAGGGTCGACGGATCCAGCAGGAAATAGAGGCCCGCGCCGGCGGCGCTGATGAACGGCACCGGGTGGCACAGGCCGACGAGCGCAAGCAAGATCGCGAGCCCCGCTTTGTGACGGCCGCTCCTCGTCCCCTGGTAGAGAAGGCCGACGAACAGCACCGCGAGCGCGAAGGCGATGCTGAAGCTGAACTCCCCGGCCAGCGTGCTCGGGATGTTGCCTCCCCACATCGAATTCCCCTGGTTGAACAGGA
>QHVP01000453.1:0-9950 GCA_003222295.1 Acidobacteriota bacterium
AGCCGCATCCCGTGCTCGGCCCGGCCCGCGCGATGATCGTCGGCGAGGCGGCGCACGGCGTCCGGGGAGAGCAGGCCGCGATCGAGGGCGCGGGGCCCGACCACGAACTCCTCGACCACTCCCCAGAACGGGCCCCGCAGCCAGCGCCCGACGGGCACGGGGAAGCCCATCTTCGGCCGCGTGAGGATGGCGGCGGGGACGACGTCGCGGAGCGCGCGTCGCAGCACCGCCTTCGTGGTCCAGCCGTGGAGCTTGTGGCGCGTGGGCAGGCGCGCCGCGAACTCGACCAGCTCATGGTCGAGGAAGGGCACGCGGCTCTCGACGGAAGCGGCCATGCTCATCTGGTCCTGCTTCATGAGCAGCTCGACCAGGTAGGTCTGGAGGTCCACGGCGCTGGCACGCTCCAGGGTGCCACCTTCGGCAGCGGTGAAGGCGCGCATGAGCTCGGCATGGGGATCGGCGCCGGCCAACGCGCGGTCGCGGAACAACCCTTCCTGCAGCGCCTGCGGGAACACGGCGAAGTTGTCGTAGAAAAGGTGGCGCGGGCCGGGCGGCACGGTGAGGAAGGTGCGCTCGGCATAGCGCCGGGCGCGGGCGGGCAGCGCGCGCACGCCGCGGGCGACACCGCGCCGGGCCACCTCCGGCAGGAACCGGCGCCAGGCCCGGCCCAGCCGCTCGTTCCAGGCCGTGACCCGATACCGGTTGTAGCCGAGGAACAGCTCGTCCGCCCCTTCGCCGGTCAGGACGACCTTGACGTGCTCCCGCGCCAGCCGCGACACGAAGTAGAGAGGGACGCTGGAGGGAAAAGCGATCGGCTCGTCCTCGTGCCACACCAGCCGGGGCAGGGTGTCGAAGAACTGCGCGGGCGAGACGACCACCTCCCGGTGCTCGGCGCCCGCGGCCTGGGCGGCCAGACGCGCGTAGGGCAGCTCGTTCGCGCCCGCTTCCTCGAAGCCGACGGAGAAGGTACGCACGCGGCTGTCCATCATCCCGGACATGAGCACGGCCAGCCCCGACGAATCGATCCCACCGGAGAGGAAGAGGCCGAGCGGCACGTCGCTCATCAAGTGGCTGCGCACGGCATCCTCGAGGCGCCGGCGCAGCTCGCTGGCCGCCTCCTCGAGAGAGCCGCCCTCGCCCGCGCCCACCGCCGGCAAGTGCCAGTACTGCCGCTCGCGCGGCTTCTCGCCCGGAGTCCGAAGCCGCTGGCCAGGAACTCCGGGAGCACCGTCTCGTTGAGGCGGGGCACGAGCGCGCCGCTGGCGGTGATGGCCTTGATCTCGGACGCGAAGATGAGCTCGTGATCCGTGACGGCGTAGTACAGGGGCTTGATGCCGAGGCGGTCGCGCGCGAGAAGCAGGCGGCGGCGGCGCCGGTCCCAGATCGCGAAAGCGAACATGCCGCGTAGCCGCTCGACGCAGCGCTCCTCCTCCTCCTCGTAGAGGTGGAGGATCGTCTCCGCGTCGCAATGCGTGCGATAGACGTGGCCTCTCGCCTCGAGCCGGGGACGGAGGTCGGGGTGGTTGTAGATCTCGCCGTTGAAGACGAGCCAGGCCGACTCGTCTTCGCTCGCCATGGGCTGGCGCCCGCCCGCGACGTCGACGATGGCCAGTCGACGGTGGGCGAGACCGACGCCCCCTTCCAGCCAGGTGCCCTCGCCGTCCGGACCACGATGGCGCAGGACATCCCGCATCGTCTCCAGACGACCGCGATCGACACCTTGACTCGGGTCCCGTGACAGGATCCCGGCGATCCCACACATGCGCAGCGTCTCCTCGAGGTCCTCGACCTGGTGCGCCCCGCCGCCGCTCGCGCGACAACCGACTCATTCATGATACCGGACACTTCGGGGCGGCGGCGGGCCGCGGGCCTCACCGTGTGTTTGCGCGCACGTTTTCCCGGTTCCCGGAGCTTGCGGCCGCCTTCAGCGGGATGACGGACGAGCCGACGAGGAGGGCCGTCACGAGGTCGCCTTCCTCCACCATCCGTACCTCGGGCGCGGCATCGTCCGGGCCCTCCAAGGGCAGGATGAGGGTGACCACCCGTAAGGGCAGGGCGCCGTCGGCGGAGTAGACAGCCATGGGCGCGGGCTCGCGTTGTCCGTAGGCCGTCGAGATCCAGCCCTCGCGGGGTCGGTTGCCGCCTTCGGTCACGCGGAGGGCCAGGGGCCGCGTGGCCAGCGCGCGCAGGAGCAGACCGCGACGGTGACCGCGCGCGCGCACCCAGCTTTCCGCCTCCACCTGGACGGGCAGGGCGGCGAACTGGAAGCGCAGCTCCACCGCGTGCGGCCGCGCGCCTTCGAGATCGTCGACCAGGATCCACAACCGACGGTCGACGAAGAGCACCCGGCGCCGGTGACGGACGGACTCGGCCGGCCGGCCATAGGCCTCGTGGACACCCTCCGCGATCTCGATCGTTCCCTCGCGGTGGCAGTCGACCAGCCGCGCCGACGGCCGCCGGTCCCATACGAAGGGCCCTACCGGGTGCGCCTGGCTTTCCCCGTCGAGAGTGACGGTGCTGTGGGAGAGGGTGCCGCGGAAATACGATCGCCACCCGTCCGCGTCCGAATAGCTGCCGGTGCCGGGATCGACGACGATCGACTCGCCGAAAGCGGCGCATTGGATGGCCAGAAGGTCGGCATGGCCGTGGCCGGCGCTGATCGGGCAGCCGAGGGGGCCGGAATCGAAGATGAGCTGGTGTGCCTCCTCGTCCCAGCCGCTCCGCATCACCACGTAACCGCCATCCGGGAAAACGGTGGTCGGCCCATCCGGCGGCGGCGAAGCGGACACGGCGGCGGCCGCCTCGAGTCCCGCCTTCCCGAGCATCCAAAGCGTCTCTGGCGCCGGCCCTCCGGCTGCCCAGGCGTGCGCGGGGCGCCCCCAGAGGGCGGCCGCGATCGCAAACACCCCGCGCATGTCCTCGGGCCGCCGGCGCGCGAGCGGCATCAGCCACCCGCCGTCGGCGTCCCCGATCTGGGGGACGGTTCCATCGGGCCGGCGCATCGCCACCAGGAAGTCGATCATGGCCACCGCGCGCTCCCGCACCCGGCCCGGCACGGGGATGGCGTTCTTCTCGGCGAGGACGAGGAAATGGACCGCGGTCTCCGCCATGTACCGCTGGTAGCAGGTGGACAGCTCGAAGTGAACGCCGTCGGGGTAGACCTGACGCTGGATCTCCGCGCCCAGGATCCGTGATCCCAGGTCCCGCCAGCGTGCCGCCGCCTTCAATTCGGGGAACAGGACGCCGGCATAGAAGAGGCCGAGCGCTTCCCCGGTGAGGTGGGTATTGGGCGAGAAGTAGCGCGAAAGATGGCGTTCGACGTGGGAGGCATGAAGCCACACCGCCTGCAGGGCCGCCTCGAACCGGGACGGCGAGAGCGCCTCCGTCTCGCGCAGGAGAACGAGCGTCCAGGACCACGACAGGATCCGCATCGCCGCCTCCAGGCTGCTCGCCCAGTTGATGCCGATCCCGGGCGGGTTCAGGCGCAGCCAGGCTTCGAGGGCGCGGAAGGCGGCCTCCGCATGCCGCTCGTCGCCGGTCAGGCGGTGGGCCTGGGCCAGGAGGACGAGCCACTGGTGGCGGCTGAGCTCCCAGGCCACCTTGCTGTCACCCACCTCGCGGGGGTCGAGGAACCCGATGCGGCTCCAGTGGACGAGCGGCGCGCGTCGGCCGGAGACCGGGTCGAGGTGCCAATCCAGGGGGTCTCCGAAGGAGAGCCCGGAGTAGCCCAGCAGGTCGAAACGGCCGGCCTCCACCGTCTCGGCGGCGGCCAGGACCTGTTCGCGGTAGCCGGTCAGTGGATCCGCCTGGGCGGGCTCGAACCCGGAAGCGCCGGCGAAGAATCGCCGGGGCGCATGGTCTCGGAACCGATCGCGAAGAGCACGCGCGGCTCCATCGAGGTCTCCCGTACGCGCGCGCGCCCGGATCTTCCCGACCTCGCCTTCGGTGTCGAGGACGGCGAACACGGCATGGGGCCGAGCGCCCGCGCCGCCGGAGACGCCGGTGCGATCGAGCCAGCGCCGGATCGCCTGCCATCCACGGCCGGCGATCTCGGCCGCGCTCAGGCGACGCAATCGCTCGAGCCTCACGTCCGCGCCCGGCCCGTGTAGGCGGACATCCACGCCGCGCGTACGCTCGGCCAGGTGTAGTCTTCGACCTCGCCCCGAGCGCGGGTGGCCAGATCCGCCGCGCGCTCGGGATGGGCGAGGAGAGCCTCCACCGCGCTTGCGGTCGCCGCCGGATCCTCCGGCGCCACCAGGAGGCCCGTCTCCTCGTGCCGCACCATGTCCGGTATGCCGCCCGCGGGCGTCGTCACCACCGGAAGGCCCGCCGCGAAGGCCTCCAGCACCGACACCGGCTGGTTGACGACGACCGAGCAGTTCACGAACATGTCGGCATCGTCGTAGAGCCGGGGCATGGACTCCGGATCGACCTTACCCGTGAAGCGGATTCCCGGCTCCCCGAGGTCCGCGGTCAGACGGCGCAGCCGACCCTCCTCGGGTCCGTGGCCGGCGAGGGTGAGCGTGGCCCTGGGGTGGCGTGCTCGCACGAGCGCGAAAGCGCGGAGCACCGTGTCGACACCGTAGTAGGCGTCGAGGTTGCGCGTGCAGAGCAGCCGCGGAGAGAGGTGGGCGCGCTCGCGGTAGGCGAAGCGGGTCGTATCGACGACGTTGTGGATGACGCGCGGCCGGTAGCCGTGTTCCTGGAACACGCGGGCGAGGTAGGGGGAAGGGACCACCACCTCGTCGGCCAGGCGCAGCCAGGGATGGACGAGCGCGCCCCAGCGATCGAGGTGGTCCTGGGCTTCACCACTGTGGTAGTGCAGGACCAGGCGGCGGCCGAGCACGCGCGCGGCGAGCATGGCGGGGACGGGCGAGAGCAGGAAGCTCCAGTAGGAGGCGGAGAAGACGTGGACGGCGTCCACGCCGCGCAGCGCCCACAGGCTCGGCAGGTAGAGCGCCTGGTTGAGGGCCGTGCGCGCGTAGGGCCAGTCGCGGAGCCAGCGCAGGCCGGACGGGAAGAGAGGGTCGATGGCGACGAAACGGACGTCGTGCCCGTCCTCGCGCAGTCTCTGCGACAGGATCTGCGCCTGCACTCCCTGACCGCCGACGATGCGCGGGCTGGCCGCGACCAGGGCGATGCGCAGTCTCGACGACACGGCGGCAGCGGGCATGCGGTCAGCGGGTGACGCCGGTGACGCCGGATGCGGCGGGACCGGCCACGAAGGGATACGGCGCCGCCTCGGCCAGGCGGACGCGCGGAGACCGGTCGAGGAACCGCCGGGCCCACAGCTCGAAAGACGCGAGCGTCCAGAGCTGGAAATCGAGGGGCCTCCCCGCCTCCTGCCGCCGGATGAGGGTGCGCACCGCTTGCGGCTCGAACAGCTCCCGCTGCCGGGCGCGGTCCGAGAGGAGGAGATCGGAAAAGAACGAGGTGCCACGGAACCATCGCCCGAGGGGAACGGCGAAGCCCTGCTTGCGGCGGTCGAGGATGGAATCGGGCAAGAGGCCGCGCAGCGCTCGCTTGAAAACGTATTTGGTGGCCCCGGGGCGGAGCTTCAGGTCGGCGGGCAGCGAGAAGGCGTACTCGACCACCTTGTGATCCAGCAGCGGAACCCGCGCTTCGAGGGAATGCGCCATGCTCATGCGGTCCACCTTGGTGAGGATGTCGAGGGGCAGGTACGTCTCCATGTCCAGCCTCTGCAGCGCGGTGAGCCAGTCGCCGTTCGACCGCTCGCGGAGCGAGGCCAGGGCCGATTCCCAAGGATCGGTCTCCTCGACCCGGGCGCGCACGGCGGGCTGGAGCAACGCGCGCCTCTCTTCGCGCGAGAAGAAGGACCAGGCGTCGAGGTACCTCTCCGCCCCGGAGAGCGCCCGATGCCGCAACCAGCGGCGGCCGCGCATGCCTTCGGGGGCCAGGCGGGCCAGGGCGCCGATGGCGCGGCGCAGCGGCGAAGGCACCGCGTCCCATCCCCGCTCGCGCCCCTCGACCGCGTATTTATCGTAGCCGCCGAAGAGCTCGTCTCCGCCGTCGCCCGAGAGCACGACCTTGACGTCCTCCGCGGCCAGGCGCGACACCATATAGGTCGGTATGGCGGAAGGATCCCCGAACGGCTCGTCGAGGTACCAGCCGAGGTCCGGGGCGGCGTCGAGCGCGTCGGGCTCCAGACACAGCTCGCGATGGCGCGTCCCGTACTGGCGCGCGACCGCGCGCGCGTGCTCGACTTCGCTGAAGTCGGTCTCGGTGAAGCCGATGGTGAAGGTCCGGACCGGCTCGGCGCTGGTACGGGCCATGAGCGCCACCACCGCGCTCGAGTCGATGCCCCCGCTGAGGAACGCCCCCACCGGGACGTCGCTGATCATGTGCAGCCGGACGCTTTCGGCCAGGACCTCGCGGAGCCCCTCCGTGGCCTCGTCCTCTCCCACCGGCTTTGCCGATGCGGTGGGCAGGTCCCAGTACCGTTCGACGCGCACGCCCTCCTCGGCCGATGCCCACAGCTGATGGCCCGGGTCCAGCTTGTGGATTCCGTGCACGATGCTCTCCGTGCGCGGCGTGGTGAGGAAGGTGAGGAGGTGCCCGAGCGATCCCCAGTTGAGGTTGGGCGCGATCTCGAGCTGNTGATGCCGATGCGGTCGCGGGCGACGAGCAGGCGCCGCCGGCGCTCGTCCCAGAGGGCGAAGGCGAACATGCCGCGCAGGTGCTCCACGGCGCGCGCCCCATGCTCTTCGTACAGATGGACGATCACCTCGGTGTCGGACACGGTGGCGAAGCGATGGCCGGCCGCCTGCAGCTCGCGCCGGAGCTCGCGGTAGTTGTAGATCTCTCCGTTCAGCACCGTCCACACCGTGCCGTCCTCGTTGGCCACCGGCTGGCGACCCGTCGAGAGGTCGATGATGCTCAGCCGGCGCATCCCGAGCGCCGCCGGCGGCGAGAGGTAGAACCCCTCGTCGTCCGGGCCGCGGTGGGCGAGGCTCGCGCACATGAGCCTCACGTCATCGAGCTCCACCCGCTTGTCCGTGAGGCTCACGATCCCGGCGATACCGCACATCCGCGTCGCTCCCTTTCAGCCCGCGGGCGCGGCCGGGGAGGCCCAGCGCACACCGCTGAGGTACTGCCGCTCCGTGTCGCTCAGGGCTCCGAAGCCGAGGATCAGCAGCACGTAGGTCCCGGCGTAGGCGGTGCCGCGCGCGAGCAGCACCACGAGCGGGGGTAGGCTCGCGGAGACGAGGAGGGCGGGTCCCGCGGCCAGCCCGGCCGCCACCGCCACCGTGCCCAGGGTCCGCCAGGGTAGAAGGTCCGCCAGCCGGACTCCCATCAGCTTCCGCGCGCGATGGAGAGCCGCCATCTTCGCCACCGCCGTGCTGGCCAGCGTCACCAGTACCGCCCCCGGCAGCCCGAAGGCGAAGATGAAGACCGGCATGAGGAGGACGTTCGCCGCGAGCCTGAAGGCGTTCACGATCAGGACGTAGCGCGTATCGGCGTGCACCCTGAGCACGCCGTCGGTGATGAGCGCCGACCACACGAAGCCCGTCGACCAGATCATGAAGATACGAGCGCTCGCGGCATAGCGGGCGGTGAAGAGGAAGACGATCAGGGCGGGCGCCGTCACCAGGCTGAGCCCCACCACGGGCACCACGGCCAAGGCGAGCTTGCGCGTGGTGTCGTGCCAGATCGCCAGCGCCGCACCCGGGCGCCCGGCCGCCATCGCCTCGCTCATGCGCACCATCATCACGTTTCCGGCCGGCCCGACCATGAAGTCCACGAATGGGATGTTCAGGCAACCGACGGAGTACACGGCGAAGGCGGCGGCGGCGAAGTAGTGGGAAACCGCGTACTGATGGAAGGTCGTCTGCGCGATCTCGAGGACCACCGCGCTGCCGAAGGGAAGGGTATAGACGAGCTGGGCGCGTAGACAGTCTCCCCGGGGGCGCAGGGCGTCCCCGTACGTCCGGTTGAGGAAGGCAAGCAGCGCCGTCACCCGGCAGCCGGCGAAGACCACCGCTCCGATGAGGAGCGCGCGCAACCCGCCGAACAGGGCCGCGGGGACGATGAGGCAGGCGGCGCGAAGGAGGTCGGAGAGCCCGAACGCCAGGGCCGCGGGGCGATGTCGCTTGCGCGCGATCATCACCATCTCCAGCGGCATCGACACGAGGCTGAGGCCGATGAACAGCGCCGCCACTCCCATCTGGCTGGCCAGGGCGGGGTTGCTCAGCCACCCGGCGATGCGGGGCGCGGCCGCCTGCAGCAGGAGGTCGCACACCACACCGGAGGCCACGAGGAAGAGCACGGCGTTGGCCACGAACGCCCCCCCCCGGCGGCCCGCGCCGGGCAGGAAGTAGAAGAGGCTGTCCGCCATGCCGAACTGGCCGATCGAGTAGATGGTGGCGTGGATGAGGAAGATCTGGCGATAGGTGCCGAACGTCGGCTGGTCGAAGATTCGGGCGAGGACCACGGGGATGAAGAAGGTGGCGACGAAGCCGAGCGCGCGCCCGCTCATCAGCACGAGGGTCGGGCGGAATCCGGACTCGCCCGGTGCCTGTCCGCCGGCCGGCCGCTCGGCCCCGAGGTCGGCGCTCATGCCGTCGCTCTCCGGAGCATCGGCCGCCGCCGGGCGGAGGCAAGTGCGCAGAGGTAGAGCTGTTCCGTCTCGCGGATCAGCCGGTCGAGGCTGAACCGCTCCTCGACCTGCCGGCGGCCGGCGCGCGCGAGCCGCTGGCCCAGCGTGGGGTCGCGCAGGATCCGATCGACGGCGGCGGCCAGGGCCGGCGCATCGCCCGGGGGCACGAGAAGGCCCGTCTCGCCGTCCTGGACGAGCTCCGGGTTGCCGGACACCGACGTGGCCACGACCGGGACCCCCGCCGCCATCGATTCGAGCAGGACGTTCGAGAGTCCCTCCACGAAGGAGGTGAGGACGGAGACCGTGAGCTCCCGGGCCACCGCCGGTATGTCGGTCCGAAAGCCGGTGAACACGACGCGGCGAGCCAGTCCGAGGTCGGCCGCTCTCCTTTCGAGCTGCTGCCGGTAGGCGGAGCTTCCCTGATCGGCATTGAGGCTGTCGCCGACGACGAGGAATCGCACCGTGGGATGAGCGGAGGCAAGGGTGGCGGCGGCATCGAGAAAGTACTCGACCCCCTTGTGGGGGGCCAGCCGGCCCAGGACGCCCACCAGCGGCGCGTCCGCCGCCAGTCCGAGCTCTTGACGCAGCCCGGCCGCCCTCCCCATGCGATCGAAGGCGGCCAGGTCGATGCCGTTGTAGACGACCGCCACCCGGGACGGATCGTAGCCTTCCGCCACCAGGAGGCGCCGGGTCGCCTCTGCGTTCACCACCACGCCGTCGGCCAGGCGGCACACCGCATTCTCGAACCGCTTCTTCCCCGACGACATGTTCTCGCGCGTGTCCCGGATGGAGGCCAGCACCACCGGCGTTCGCGCGAGGCGGCCGGCGGGCACCGCGAACCCGTTCGCGTAGAAGCCGTGGGCATGGACGATGTCGACGCCCTCACGGCGAAGGTCGCGCGCCAAGGCGAGCTGACGGCGCCAGGTCCGGTACCCGTACAGCCTCCGGATCGGGTATTCGCGGATTGGAACACCGATTCGGTCGGCGTCCGCGAGGAGTCCGCCCTTGCGTTCGAAGCAGGCGAGGTCGAGCTGGAAGCGCGAGCGGTCGACACCGCGCGCGAGGTAGATGAGCTGCCTCTCCGTGCCACCGAAGAGGAAGTTGGGCACGAACTCGAGGACGCGGACCGGCCCATCCCCCGCGGCCGGCGGCGCCGTCACGCGGACACGCGCCCGGGCGCGACGCTCAAGGCGGGACCGGCCGCGGCCGTCGGCGTGCGCGCCTCGGCCGGGCGCGCGGCGGTGAGGGCGACCGCGCGCTGGAAGATGTGGTGAGCGCCCACGGCCAGGCCGCCCAGGTAATAGAAGTAGAACTCGTAGCCGACGGGGTGGAA
>QHVP01000453.1:10109-15447 GCA_003222295.1 Acidobacteriota bacterium
TTCGCGCCGAGTCCGGCGCCGAGGGGATGTGTCACCATCAACCGCGTCGCCACCACCATGTCCGACCAGCGCTCCTGGGCGGAACCGGTCGGGTCCGATTCCGGGCTCGTGATCGTGGACAGCCGGGCCAGGTATCCGGGCGGGAGGACGGGCAGGCTGCAGAAGAGGATGGCGATGCTGGCCAGGGCCCATCCCGGCCGTCCCGCGCGCACGAGCTTCACGAGGTACACGGCGACGATGGCCAGGAGGGTGACGAGACCGGCGCGCGAGAACGTCACCACGACCCCCACCGCATCCAGGACGACGATTCCGGCCAGGAGCGCGCGGCTGGCCAGGCGCGGGCGGGACAAGAACAGTCCCACCGCCAGCGGCAGCAGGAGGTTCAGCGTGAGGGCGAGGTCGTTCGGGTTGCCGGTCAGGGGCGCGCCGTAGCCGACGATCCGTCCCGGCGCCATGGCGATGAAGGCCCCGGTGGCGAAGTTGTGAACGGCGGTGAGGGAGAGGGGCAGGGAGAGCAGGACCAGCATCCACGCGACCTGGCGCAACCGGGTGCGGGAATCGACCGTGCTCACGAGCAGCCAGAAGATCGCCACCGTCTTCAGGTAGCGCGCGAGCAGGAAATTGATGCTGCCCCCCGGCCATAGCGAGAACGGCGCGGTCATCACGCACCAGGCCACCAGCGCCCCCACCAGCCGGAGCTCCAGGCCCGCGACGAGCAACGGACGGCGGTCGACCATCCGGCGCACGACCTCGGCGACGATCGCGGTTCCCGCGGCGAGGAAGGCGACGCGGATGGCGCCCAGCACGGGGATGTAATCCTGTGGCGCGAACAGGAGGATGAAGGTGAAGGCCATCAGGGCCCCGAAGGCGACCCGGCTGCCGTGCGCCGCTTCGGACGCGTCGGCCGGCGCCGTCTCGGGCCGCCACCACTCGCGAGCGGGCACGCTCATGCCCCTCCGGTGCGAAGAACGGGCCCCGTCTTCCAGCCCGACATGCGAATGGGCTCGTCGGAGGTATGGATGTCGTTGAAGCCGTTCTCGCGGAACCACCGCAAGACCTCGGGATAGCGCAGCTTCCACTGGTACCGCGGCGTGTACCAGTCGAAGGTGTCGAGCCACCGCCAGCGCCAATCCGGGTTGAGCGAGATGGGGGCGAGCTTCGCGAGGGCCGGCCCCAGCACGGGCGCGCGGTAAAGGAAGTACAGGGGCACGGCGGCCGCTGACAGGGCGAACATCAGGCGGACGGGCAGCCGCGTCGTCAGGACGCGCAGGGCGTCGGAAGAGTGGCGCTCCACCCCGTAGGCGGAGTAGAGATACACCGCCAGCGCGCCGCCGGGCTTCACGGCGGCAGCGACCTTGCGGAACGCGCCCTCTACGTCCGGCGTGTGGTGCAGCACGCCGATGGAGTAGGCGAGGTCGAAGGTCCGGTCGCGGAAAGGCATGGCAAAGATGTCGGCCTGCACCAGGTGCGCGCCAGGGAAGTGCGCGAGGTTGGCCTGGGCGGCCTCGACGGCGCGGGTGAGGTCGATGCCGATCACCTGCGCACCTTTCTTCGCCGCCACTTCCGCGAAGCGCCCGGCGCCGACCCCTGCGTCCAGGACCAGCCGGCCTCGATAGTCGCCGTCGCTCCATCCTGTCGTCTCGGCCAGGGTGCGCTCCGAATCACGAGTGCCGTTGCGGGAGTCGAGCTGGACGAGGCGGAAGCGATCCCATTGGAAACCGAAGCTGTCGGCGTAGGCGCCGGACCCCACGAAGCGCGGGATGCCCCCCCGGATCGGATAACTGGCCTGGCACCCGTCGCAGGTGAGATCGCCTTCCGCCACCTCCCCGCCCTCCTCCGCTCGCGCGTGCAGCTCGAGACCGGCCTTGCAGCGCGGGCAGGCGAGCATGGGCAGGAGCGACCGCTTCATGCCGCGCCTTCCGGCGCCGGCGAACGGCGCATGACGCAATCGAGCTCCACGATCCGCAGCTGGGGGTCACGGAGCACGGGGAACACTCCCGTCAGCTCGAAACCCCGGGCCTCCAGCCGCGGAATGGCCTCCGTGTAGTGGGGCACCCCGTCGTAAACGGATTTCACGGCCAGCTCGGTCTGCACGGAAACGACGCGGTCGAGCACGTCCCGGGCCCCCTCGAGGACCTGCTGGTCGTAGCCCTGGGTGTCGAGCTTCAAGTGGACGCGGTCCACCGCCCGCACGTGCTCCGCCCACAGCCCATCCAGGCACCGCACCGGAACCTGCACCGTGCGTGTCACCACGGTTCCAGGGAACGTCCGCCGGGCGTAATCGCTCGGGTCACGCAACGAGCTGAACTCGGTCACCGAGGTCACGTGGAGCGGAAGGACGGTGTCCGCGGCGCCGAGCGCGATCGGCACCGTCGTCCACCTCGGATCGCCGGCCGCCCGCCGGCGCAGCTCCTCGAAGGACTCCGGCACCGGCTCGAAGGACACGATCCGTCCCCGATAGCCGATGCGACGCAGCAGCCTCGCGTATTGGCCGCGGTTGGCCCCGACGTCGAGGACACAGTCGACCTCGAGGAGGCGCAGCAGGGCGGCGAGGTGGGTGGCGAGGGACTCCACGCCCCCCGCGCGGGCGAAGACGGGCACGGCACGCTGCTTCACCCCGCCCAGGAGCTGGAACACCGGAGCGGGAAGGTAGGCGCTCATGCGCGGGCCTCCAGCGTGGGCGTGATGACGCGGGCCATGGCCTGCGCCGCCCCCGCCCAGGTGAAGCGCGACTGCGCGCGCACCCGGCCGGCCTCGCCCATGCGCCGGGCCAGCGACGGATCCCTCAGGAGAACGAGGAGCCGCTCCGCCAGCGCGTTCTCGTCGTCACGCGGGACCGTGAAGCCGGTGGTGCCGTCGTCCACGATCTCCGGGACCGCCCAGACGCGCGTCGCCACGACCGGGAGACCGTGGTACATGGCCTCCACGAAAACGATACCGAAAGGCTCGTACCGCGTCGGAAGGCAGAACACGTCGGCCTCCTCGTAGGCCTGCTGCAGCCGTCGCCGGCTCTCCGGATCGCGCTTCCGCAAGTGGCCGAGCAAGACCACACCGGGCTCGTCGCTCCGCAGCTTTTCCGGTCCCGCCACCACGAGACGCGCCTGCGGGAGCTGCGCGCGGACGGCGCGGAAGGCGCGCAGGAGGACGTCTCCGCCCTTTCGCGCGAACTCGCGGCCGACGAAGAGCACCGTCGGCGCCGAGCCTCCGGCGCGCACCTCCCTGCGCGGATGGATCTGCGCCACGTCGAAGTTCGGCCCGGCGCCGACGGTGACGACCTTGTCGGGCGGCAGCCGGAAGTGCTCGATGAACGCGCGCCGGGCGAGCTCGCTGGCCGTGAAGATCGCCGCCGCCGCTTCGCACACGCGACGCTCCCGATCGATCGCTGCCGCCAGCTCCTCCCGCCGGAGGGAGGCTGCCCACGCGAAAGGGTCGCCCAACGACATGGGCACGTTCGAATCGCAATAGAGGAACAGCGGCCGCTTGCCCGTCCGCGGGTGGAACGTGGCGCCGTATTGGATCACCGCATCGGTTCCGGTCGCCGCGCGGACCCGCCGGGAGGCGTTGCGGGAGCGCAAGGCGAACGGCATGGCCCCGAGGTGGTACCTCACGGCCCAGCGACGCCGGCGGGGAGAGAAGGTCGCCATGGCCGCCGCGGCCTTCGTCCAGCCGTGGAGATCGACGTCCGCCCCGGACACCACGAGCCCCGTCGCGCGTAGGTGCGCCGCGATGCTGGCGGGGATGCCGGAGCCGGAGGCCGACGGATCGTCGAGGGCGCCTTCGGCGAGGAAGAGCAGGTTCAAGGCCGGCGATGTATCGATGCGCGTCGCGGGGAGGCCATGTCAGGGCACCATCACGATATCGCCGGGACGCAGGTAGAAGTTGGCCTGGGATCCTTCGACCACCTTGTCGTAGTTGAACGGGATCCGCTGTCGTCTTTCGCCGGCCCCCCGGAGCACGACGATGCGCGACTTCGCGGCGAAGTCGCGAAACGCCCCCGCCAGGGCGAGGACGTCGAGCACCGTCGCCCAGGCCTTCAGCTCGAACCGGCCGGGCTGGGTCACTTCCCCGACCACGGACACCTTCAGGCTGTGCACGTCGGTGACGATCACGGACACCTCCGGCGTCGGGATGTACTCGACGAGGCGCTTCAAGAGGGCTTCGCGGAGCTGCATGGGGGTGAGGCCGGCGGCAGGGACATCGTTGAGCAGCGGCAGGGAGATCATCCCGTCCGGGCGAACGGGAATGGTTCGGGTCATCGCCTCGTTGTTCCAGACCGCGACCTGCAACACGTCTTCGGGACCGATCACGTAGGGAGGAAGGTCCTCCGGGACCTCCGCCGGCGGCGGCGCGAGGGCGAGCGCAGGCACGGCGGCAAGGACGAGGGAAAGCAGCACGCCGAGAACCTTCATGTGAGACGCATTCTGCATGAAACCCGCCCGAAATGGTCCCGTCACGGGCCGCGGTGCCACACCGAGGGGTCAGTTGGCCTTGAGGCCGTCGATGGCACGGCTCGAGGTGTCGGGCTCACGGGCCAGGAGTGCGGCGACGGACTGGACCGCTTCGAGGACCACGCCCTCCGCGGCCGCGCGGTCGGGGACGGGGACGGGGACGGGGACCGAGACGGCAACGGGTACGGGATCCCGGCGCTCCAATTCCGTCTTGTGCGCGTCCGGCACCGACTCACGGCCCAGCAGCACGATCTTGACCGTGTCGAACAGGATGAGGAGGTCGAGCCAGAGCGACGTGTGCTTGATGTAGTACAGGTCGTACCGCATCTTCTCCGTCTCTTCCTCCAGGTTGTTCGCGTAGCTGTATCGCACCTGGGCCCACCCCGTGATGCCAGGGGGTACGGTTCATGTCGCCGCGCACGACGTTGAAGAACTGCGGCAGCTCGTCGAGCCGGTACTTCCGCAACAGCCGGCCGAGGCGGGTGATCCGGTCGCCGTTGTCGCGCGCCCACTCCGACGTGCCCCCGCCCGAAGGCCGCATCGTCCGGAACTTGAACAACCGGAAACGCCGGCCCGCCTCGCCCACACGATCCTGGATGAAGAGGACCGGCCCGGGGGAGTCCCATCGGATGGCCAGGGCGATCAGCGCGAGGAGCGGAGCGAACACCACCAGGGCGGTGGCGGAAACGAGCAGGCTCAGGGCGCGGCGCAGCGCGCGCGAGACACGGGTGCGTCGGAAGCCGCGGCCGAAGATCAGCGACTTGGGCGCCAGCGATTCGATGGCGAGCTTGCCCGTGAGCTGCTCGTAGGCGTCGATCCCGTCCTCCACGGCGACGCCGCGCACGCGATGCTCGAGCAGGGGCTCCACGGGAAGGCGGCTCCGGCGCGCG
>QHVP01000454.1 GCA_003222295.1 Acidobacteriota bacterium
GATGGTAGAGGACGGAGAGGTGCTCGGCGGCCAGCTTGCTGACGCCGTACGGCGAGACGGGCTCGCACCGTGCGTCTTCCCGGAGCGGCAGGGAGGGTGCGTCCCCGTAGACGGAGGAGGAGGACGCGTAGACGACGCGGGCCCCGCCCGCGGCGCGCACCGCTTCGAGAAGCCGCTGCGAGGCGAGGATGTTGTGATCGGTGTAGTGCGAGAACTCGCGACCCCACGAAGCGCGGACGCCGGCCTGGGCGGCGAGGTGGAAGACCTGTCCCGCGCCGTCGAGCAGGGGCCGGAGGTCCAGGTCCTGCAGCCGACCTTCGACGAGCCGGAACGCCCGATGGGCGCGACAGGCCTCCAGGTTGCGCTCTTTCGCGGACCGCTCGTAGTAGTCCGTGAAGGCGTCCACGCCCGTGACCTCGTGGCCGTCGGCGAGCAGGGATTCGGTCAAGTGTGATCCGATGAACCCGGCGGCGCCGGTGACGAAGACCTTCACGCCAGGCTCCGCCGGAGGGTGTCGGGCAGCCGGCGCGGGCGTCCCTGCGCGTCCACGGCAGCGTGCTCGGTGGTGCCCGTCGCCAGAGGTCCCTCCGTCCCTTGCCGCCGGACCTCGTAGGTGAAACCCACGCGCGCCCCGCCGATGGTCGTCACCTCCGTGCGCACTTCGAGCACGTCGTCATAGAGGACGGGCCTCAGGTAGCGCGCGGTGGCCTCGATCACGGGCAGGCGCAAGCCGTCCGCTTCCAGCTGGCGGTACGTCGTCCCGCTGTGGCGCAGCAGGTCCGTGCGCCCGACCTCGAACCACGCGAAGTACTCCGCGTGGTGGGCGATGCCCATCTGGTCCGTCTCCGCATAGCGCACGCGAATGGTGGACATGGAGGCGCGCGGGCTCAACGTGCGGCCTCGATGAGACGTCGGGCGGCCCCCTCGGGATCCCCGTGGCCGAAGACGGCGGACCCGGCCACCAGCACCTCCGCGCCCGCCTCGACCAGCGCGCGGATGTTGCTCTCGTCGACGCCGCCGTCCACCTCGATCTGCGCCTTGAGGCCCCGCTCGCGGATGGTCGCGTGCAGGCGGCGGATCTTTTCGAGGGTGGCGGGGATGAACTTCTGCCCGCCGAAGCCCGGGTTCACGGACATGACGAGGACGTAGTCGAGCTCGGGCAGGATCTCGTCGAGCGTGCCCAGCGGAGTGGCCGGGTTGAGGGCCACCCCCGCCCGTACGCCCCGCTCGCGCAGGAAGGCCACCTGGCGCTGCAGGTGGGGGACGGCTTCCTGGTGCACCGACACCCAGGCCGCCCCGGCGTCCACGAACGCCGGCAGATAGCGGTCGGCGTTCTCGATCATCAGGTGGACGTCGAGCGGAAGCGGCGTGGCCTTGTGCAGCGAGGCCACCACGGGGGGACCGAGGGTGATGTTGGGGACGAAATGTCCGTCCATCACGTCGACGTGGACGAGCGCCGCCCCCCCGCGCGCGGCCGCGGCGACCTGATCGGCCAGCCGGGCGTAATCGGAGGCGAGGATCGAAGGGGCCAGGATCATGGCGCGCTCTGGCTCACGTCGAGGCTGATGGCGGTCTGCGGGTTGACGCGATATCCCGAAAGGGGCGACTGGCGCAGGACGAGCCCGGCGGCCGCTCCCGGATAGCTCCGGTATCGCACCTCCGTCACCTTCAAGCTGGCCGCGCGCAGCGCCTCGAGCACGGAGAGGGCCGGACGCCCGATGAGGTCGGGCATCACGAATTCCCGGTTGCGGGGCCCGCGGCTCACCAGCAGCGAGGCGCCTTCGGCCGCAAGCATGTCCGTCTCGCCCGTGGGGGGATGCTGCTGCAGGATCGTGCCTTCTTCCGCGCCGTCGCTCACTTCGATCACCCGGCCGACCGGGACCTGCGCCTGCTCCAGCAGCAGGCGCCCCGATCGTACGCTCTCGCCCTCGACGGCGGGGATCATCAGGCGCCGCGGGCCCAGGCTGACCCACACCCGGATGCTCCGCTGCCGTTTGATCCCGGAACCCGCCGCCGGCTCCTGCTCGACGATCAAGTCCCGGCCGAGCTTCGGGTCGTTCCGCCGCCCTTCCACCCTGAGCACGAGACGGCGCCGTGCGGCCAGGGCGCCCGCCTCCGGCAACGGCTTGCCGACCAGGGAAGGAACCACGACCTCCTGGGTCCTGAGCACCACTCGCATCGTGGTGAGCGCGCTCAGGCCGGCGGTGACCACGAGGGCCACCGCCAGGAGGCCATACTTCACGAGGGCGATGGCGAAGCGCTTGATGCTCAAGCTCGTCTCTTTGGCCCGCTCCGCCCCGCGCGGGACGAACCCGAAGCGTACCACAGGCCGCGTCTAGCGCCTCAGCTTCAGCAAGGGCGCCGCGAAGAACCCGTCGCCGCCGTCCCGCTCGGGCCGGGTGCGCAGGAATCGCCCATCCGCGAACGCATCGGCCCAGCCCGGACGCGGCGCGATCGTGAACTCCGGATGCGCCTCCAGGAACGGATCCACGATCTCGTCGTTCTCCTCCGGCTCGAGGCTGCACGTCGCGTAGACGAGCGTGCCGCCGGGCGCGACCAGGGGCGCGAGACCCTTGAGCAGCTCACGCTGCCGGCGCGCCTGCCGGCCCAGATCGGCGGCACCCACGCGCCAGCGGATGTCGGGATGGCGGCCCAGGGTGCCGAGCCCGCTGCAGGGCGCGTCGAGGAGCACCGCGTCCATCGGGCGGCCCAGGGGCAGCCGCCGGGCGTCCGCCCCCATCGGATGCACATTCGCGGCGCCCCACCTCGCGACGAGGGCAGCCAAGGCGGCCAGGCGAGAGGAAGAGAGCTCGGCCGCGAACACGTGCGCCTCGGGGCCGAGGTCCGAGAGCAGGGTGGACTTGCCGCCGGGTGCCGCGCAGGCGTCGAGGATCCGGCCCCTCGGCCTGGCCGCGAGGTGAGCGATCATCTGGGAGCCCTGGTCCTGGACGTAGACGATCCCTTCCGCCGCGATCCGGATGATGCTGCCCTCTCGCAGATGCCACGCGCCGGGCACGACCATCGGCTCCGCGACGATCCCCTCCGCCGCCAGCCGGGCCTCGATGTCGGGCGTGCGGGGATTGCGGCGATAGACCACCGGCGGCGTCTCCAGGAGCGCGGCCGCACGCGCCCGGGCGGTCTCTGGCCCCAGCCGCGCCAGCCATCGCTCGGCCAGCCAGGGAGGGAGCGAGCCCACGGTCGACAGCCAACCCATCGGGTCCGCCTGGGGGTCGGGCGCCGGCGGCGGACCTTCCCGGGCCAGACGGCGCAGGACGGCGTTGACGATCCCCGTCGCGCGCGGCGCGACCTCCCGGGCCAGCTCGACCGATTCGGA